>DATNPU010000017.1:0-3292 GCA_036703105.1 Microcoleaceae cyanobacterium | reverse complement strand
ACTGGGTTTCTGCTCTGGTGCAACAGCCTGCCCTGCTAGTACTGTATCGATCGCCACCCGTAAATCAGTTCCCGTGACCGGTAAATTATTGCCCGGACGACTATCATCCAGTTGTCCTCGGTAGGCTAACCGCCGATCACGATCGAACAGAAAGAAATCCGGAGTGCAGGCTGCGGTATACGCTTTAGCCACTTCCTGGGTTTCGTCATAACAAACGGGAAACGTAAAGCCAAGAGACTGGGCCATCTCCTTTAAATAGGGAGGGGCATCATTGGGATAATTAGCAACATCATTGGCACTAATCGCTACGATCCCCAAACTCTGAGTGTGATAGTCTTGCCCAATCTTAGCCAGTTCTGCCTGCACATGCTTCACATACGGGCAGTGCTGACAGATAAACATCACGAGCAACGCCGTGTGATCGGCAAAGGTAGCTAGCGAAATCGTCTGTCCAGAAACCACATCCGGCAAGGTAAAAGCGGGAGCGGGAGTCCCTAAGGCCAGCATCGTGGAAGGAGTAAGTACCATATTGCAAGTAACTCCTAATTAAGTCACTTACAGTGTAAAAGAAAAGTCAATTACAACCATGCGATCGGCAATACCTACATCCGGGTGACAAAAACAGGCATAGCCCAAAATGTCCGAACAACCTGATTGTGCTTAGAATTCTATTGAATAATTTTTCATAGACTGATGTTAATAAGGGGGATGGCTCGATCATGGGTAAGCGCTACAGTCGGCGACAATTTTTAATGGATGGTACGGTAGCCGGGTTTGGCGCCTTACTTCTGAAAGGATGTGGCAACAATCCCACCACAGAGACAACGACAGCCAGCCCAGCGGCCAGCAGTGGATTAAAAGCCGCGATCGTCCTACCTGGCGTAATTACCGACAAAGCCTGGAACCAAGCGGGTTACGCGGGGCTAGAAGCAATCAAGAGCCAATTAGGAGCAGAAACCGCCTATGTGGAAAAAGTTGGGCAGGCAGAACAAGTTGAAGTGTTATCTGACTTTGCGCGGCGTGGCTTTAAGTTGATTTATGCCCACGGTGGCCAATTCGACGCGGCCATCAAGCAAGTGGCGCCTCAGTTTCCCCAATCTTTTTTCATCGGTGTCAATGGAGCGGCATCCGGCCCCAATATTGCCTCACTCCGGATTGATCACCTGCAAGCCAGCTATCTCTGTGGGATGATTGCGGCCCAAATGAGTAAATCAAAACGGCTGGCCTATCTAGCGGGGCAGGAATTTCAGGCCACACAAGAAGAATTACGTGGCTTTGAGTTAGGCGCGAAGTCGGTTGATCCCAAGATTCAGGTCAGTTCTAGCTTTACCGGAGACTGGAATGATGCCGCTAAAGCCAAGGAAGCCGCCGAAGCCCTGATTTCCACGGGAGCCGATGTGATTTATCAATGGCTGGATAATGCCTCCCCGACGGTATTACAAGCGGCTGCCGATCGCGGGATTTATGCATTTGGCAACACCACTGATCAACTGGATGTGGCTCCGAAGGCCGTCCTTACCAGCGCCGTGAAGCGGATTGATCTGGCGATCTTAAAACTGGCAGAGCTAGCCAAAAACCAAACCCTGAACGGCGAGATTTACTCCTTAGGCTTGAAAGAACCTACTATCCTCCATTTGGGCAAGTTTAATCCGGTCGTTCCCCAAGCTTTACAAGACAAAGTTAAGCAAACCGCAGACGCGATCGTGGCCGATAAACTCACGTTTGAACCCTGTACCGAAGCCGGAAAAGCGACTCGTTGTGTTAAAGGAGCCGCGTGACCGAGCTACGGCTAGCAGGGATTACCAAACGGTTTGGCAGTTTCGTGGCCAATGATCAAATTAGCCTGGAGGTCAAATCCGGTTCGATTCATGCGGTCTTAGGTGAAAACGGAGCTGGCAAAACCACACTGATGAACATTCTGTGTGGGCTGTACCGACCCGATGCCGGACAGATTTACCTGAACCAGCAGCCTGTCCAGATTGATTCTCCTAGCGCCGCGATCGCTCAGGGCATTGGCATGATCCATCAGCACTTTATGCTGGTTCCCCAACTATCAGTTGTGGAGAATGCCATTCTCGGGACGCAGTTTTCGTTGGGACTGAATCTGAAGCACCGGGCTGCCGAACTCGCGGCTATGGCAGAATCCTATGGCTTACCGATCGATCCCTGGGCCAAAGTCAGCGATCTGCCGATCGGGACACAGCAACGGGTCGAAATCCTCAAAGCCCTGTATCGGCAAGCCAAACTCCTAATTCTGGATGAACCTACTGCTGTCTTGACTCCGCCGGAAATTGCCACCTTTTTCACGGTGTTACGGCAGTTAGCCGCCAAGCAACACACGATTATCTTTATTAGTCACAAATTGGACGAGGTAATCCATCTGTGTGACACCGTGACCGTATTACGGCGAGGACAGGTGGTTGCTAGTACCACCACAGCAAACACCACTCCCAAAGCTCTAGCAGAACTGATGGTCGGACGGGAGATTAATTTCCAATTAGAGAAGCCCGTTCATACCAATGAAACGATCGTCCTCAACGTCAAGCATCTGCATGTTCAGGACGATCGCACCTTACCCGCCGTTCGGGGTGTGACCTTCCAACTCCGAGCCGGAGAAATTCTGGGCGTCGCTGGTGTGGATGGCAACGGACAACGGGAACTGGCAGACGCGATCGCCGGACTGCGATCAATTACTGGCGGCACAATCACCTACCAAAGCCAGGAAATTACCGCCGACACTAGCCAGCATCACCGCCAGTTCAAACTCGGTTACATTCCCGAAGATCGGCAAAAAATGGGGCTAATCCTGCCATTTAGTATTGCTCGGAATCTAATTCTGAAAGCCTTTAGCCGCTTACCCTTTTGTCGGCATTGGGTTTTGCAGCGATCGGCAATCAACACCCATACCAACTGGGCGATTCAATCATTTGATATCCGAGCCACCAGTGGCAAGCTGAAAGTGAGCCAGCTATCGGGGGGCAATCAACAAAAGGTGGTATTGGCGCGGGAACTATCCGGCGAACCGAAATTAATCATTGCCATGCAACCGACGCGTGGCTTAGATGTGGGCGCCACAGAATACGTCCAGCAAGCCTTATTAGCTGAACGTAATCGGGGCACGGCCATTTTGTATATTTCGACCGAGTTGGAAGAAGTGCTAGCGATGAGCGATCGCATTGCCGTAATGTATGCCGGTCAGTTTGTCGAAATTCTAGAGGCAGCTCAGGCTACCCGAGAAGCGATCGGCCTCCTAATGGCGGGTGGCACACAGCACGAATCAGGTAGCCACCAA
>DATNPU010000010.1:0-3465 GCA_036703105.1 Microcoleaceae cyanobacterium | reverse complement strand
TCTGGTAGTCGGTGGTGACATACCGTTAGCTAACGATCTGCTGGAAGAAACCCTTTGGTTACTGGTGCGATCGCTGCCCACGGATAAAGTTGTGGCGGTTTTGGATACCAGCTATACCTATCCCGGCACGTCCTTACAAGGCAATCTGCGAGTGCGAACTCGCCAAAATCCTTCGACGGCCCAACCTAACACCGAGGAACTTGCCCTTCAGGAACAGTTACGGACTCAGCTAATCTCCAGCCGTCGGGCGATCGCCACCCGTCCGGAGTTAGCGACTCAGCCTCCGGGAATTGTGTTGGCAGCAGCGGGAGCGAAACAGGTTGCCCTGGAAGCCAAATGGCAAGGGTTTAGTGCGGGACTGTTTACTTACGCCCTCACCCAAACCTTGTGGCAAGCAACGCCAGCAACCACCTTACAAACCACATTTCGGCAAACCTCAACGCAAATTCGCCGTCGCGTTAGCCAGCAACAGCCAGAACTGAAAGGGCAAAAAAGCCAGGATGCTTCTCTATTGCCCTATCAAACCAGTTTGCTGGCCACACCAGGAGCCGATGGCGTAGTAGACACTGTAGAAGATGGCAAGGTGGCTCGTCTCTGGTTAGGCGGCTTACCGGCGGCTGTCCTGGAACAGTATGGCATCAATTCGCTATTACGACTGGTAACAGTACCAAGTCATGAACCATCTCCACCAATCCTGCTGCAAATTACTAGCCGCGAAGGATTGGTGGCCAAAGCCCGAATTTGTTGTCCGAATAATGAGCTAGAAGCCGACAGTTCACTCCTCTTGCAGCCTGGGCAATGGGTACGAGAACAGGTGCGGGTGTTGCCGCGTAATGTCGGCTTAACCGTCGCGATCGACCACACCTTAGAACGGATTGAACGGGTTGATGCCGTTAGCGCCCTATCGGCGATTCCGCGTGTGTCATCGGCGATCGCAGGAGAACAGCCTGCTGACTATCTATTCAGTAAATTGCAAAATCAGGAGCTGACTCAGGTAGCGGCCTTACCCTCTGGAGCGATCGCCAGTACCACGGCTCCAGCTAGCATCAACACGAATGGGTACGGATTATTTTCCTCCGGTCGAGATACGATTTCCAGTACAGCCGGGGAACGTGGAGAAGCTGTTAAGGTGGCGATTAAACGGCTGATTCCCACCTTACAAACCCTATTAGCCGCAAAACTGTTGAACTTAACCGAGAATCAGGCCACCTCGCAATTGGGGGTACGGGTGACTCTGGAAACTTTAGCTCCTGAACCACGCGCCCTGTTGCAACAAGAAACCTCTCGGGCCGCGAATATTTCATCCAGTAGTAAAGAACTTTTGCTAGGGCGTGTTCCCTCCAGTAATCTGGGGCAGATGAATCTAGCGATCGGCAGCCGGATTCAATACCGGGTCGAAAACTTCAGTGCCTTTCCTCTCTACATGCTGCTGTTGGGCCTGGATAATAGTGGGGCGTTCATTTATCTCAATTCATTTGAGCCTCAGGTCATCGATCCAACTACCGCCGAACATATTGCCCCTGGGACCACCCTAATCCTGCCAGCCACGACTTCCCCGTTTCAGTGGGTGCTGCGGAATCCGGCTGGCCTCAGCGAGAATTATTTGATTTTTAGTCAAGCGCCCTTTACCCAAACTTTAGCCACTCTTGCAACGAGTATCCGTTCCGGCAGTGACTCACCAACCCTTAACGCAGTGACCAATCCCTTAGAGGTTGCCCAAGCAGTGCTACAGGATCTGCATCAGGCGAATGGATCAACCACTTATCCCATCACCATTCCCCCAGATAGCGTCGCGCTAGATGTTAATGTTTGGGCAACCCTACGCTTTGCTTATCAAGTGGGGTAGATCGCGGCTGTCCGTTCGGTTCTCTTCCCAGACATGGCGGCGCACTCTGCCCCTGCCAGGACTCGATCCACTCTAGAACTAATTGATTCACCGCCTCTGGACGTTCATCATGGGGGCAATGACCAGCATTTTCCAACTCGACTAATTGCAGATTTGGATTATAGGCAACAAACTCTTGGGCCAGGTAAGTGGGAATCATCCGATCCTGCTGGCCCCAAACTAGCAGCATGGGAATTTGCAGTTGTGGGAGCAGGGTTTTGACCGGAGGCCCAAATTTTACACTGGTCATCGATTTCAAAATCGCACAAAACGCCTGAGCCGAACCGCGATCCTGAGCTGGGCCGATCAAAATATCTACTAACTCATCCGTGACCACATCCCGACTAGCATAGGCGATCCCAGCCCAAGGGCGCACGACTCCCGGTCGGCTGACAATCCGAAATAGTGGTTTTAATAGCCAGGGAGAGGTAAAAAAGCTTTCGATCGTAGTAACAACTGGACGCAATGCTTTGGGGATCATCTCTTCCCGCACTGAGGGATCGGGCAAACTCAACATCACCACCCCTTGCACCATTTCGGGGTACTTCGCTGCAGCCGCTAAACAAATTAGAGAGCCGATCGAATTCCCAACCAGTACCACCGGTTGCTGGATAAACGTTTGCCAGAAGTCATACACCTGCTCTACCCAAAAGGCCGCATCATAGGGAGCCGCTGCCTTTTCCGAAGCCCCAAACCCCAACATATCAAGGGCATAGACCGTATGGTGTTGAGCCAGTTCACTGATGTTATGTCGCCAATGCCCGATCGAGGCCCCAAAGCCATGTAGCAGAATTAACGGAGTAGAACTATTGGAGTTAGTCGATCGCACATAGGTATACCGAGTTTGCCAACCCCGCCACACCCAATCACGCTGACTACCGACTCGCTGCTGCCAGGGAATACCGTTCGTTACCATTACCTCAAACCCAGCTACACTGACTATCCCTCTATTCTAGGCTGGCTCCCTCTTCCCCATCTCCCTCACACCCCATTTCTGGCTTCCCCGCTAACCCAAACTAGGAATTTCCGTTAACAATCCGGCCGAAATGGAAAGAGAGTGGGTAGAATGACAGGTACACCTGCTGTGGACACTTTGGATCTATACTATTTACCTTCTGAAGTTGTTCTTTGAAGATTGACGACACGTTCCGCAGTCTTTTCTTGACCCCTTTCTGGTGTGGATTCAAGCCCTACTAAGGACTAGCTATTCGTTGTCAACCCTTACTCTGTAAACTATTTACTGCCTGTGACTGACAAAAGACCAAACCGCGACTTACCAACAATTAACGAACGCATTCGATTTCCTAAAATTCGAGTCATCGACGCTGACAATACCCAATTGGGGATCATGAGTCCGCGTGAAGCCCTCCAGATAGCTGAGGAAAAAGAATTAGATCTGGTTTTAGTCAGCGATAAGGCAGACCCCCCGGTTTGTCGGATTATCGACTACGGCAAATACAAGTTTGAGCAAGAGAAGAAAGCTCGGGAAGCCAAGAAAAAGCAGCATACCGTTGACGTTAAAGAAGTCAAAATGCGCTACAAAATTGAGGAGCATGACTATAACGTGCGTCTCAATCAGG
>DATNPU010000120.1:0-3506 GCA_036703105.1 Microcoleaceae cyanobacterium | reverse complement strand
TCTGCTCCTATCTAATCAAAACAACCAAGCTCCCAGCTAGTAACTAAAGCAGGATGACAGCACTCCAATCGGTTCAGACAAGCCAATGTAATCTCATGCTCAGCACTCAGTTCTCAGCACTCAATTCTCAGCACTCAGCACTTGACCATATCATCACAATCAGCCAACTAATTTGAACCATGCCGGACGGGATGAATCCATATCACATTCTGCAACACACCCAACAACAACGGGTTAGCGACGGTGATCAGACATTGATTCTGGAGGGGTGCGATCCAGCCAACTGTCTTTTAGTATTGGTATTACCGCAACTCGGAGATTTCGATAGCCTGGAATATGCCTGGTGGCTACACCGATATGCTCAGTCCCTTCAGGCGGCAAAGCTGACGATTCGGGCCGTGGGCATTGGCGATCGCGCTGCCGGGCAACAGTTTTGCACCTACACCGGATTCCCCCCTGATTGGCTATTTATTGATCCCACCGCTGACCTGCATCGCCAACTCGGACTATATCAAGGCCTATCACTCAACGTTCCTGGACTGGCTCCAGGTCAGAATGCCTGGTTCAATCTGATCTTGATGTGTGCGGGTGTAGGTAGTCCTGGCACGTTGAAAGAAGTGCTGCGGGGATATCGGGGCGATCGCCAAGCGCCTCAGTTAATCGGCGATGATGAGGTAGTGAAAGCGGCTCCGCTCCCTGCACTCAAGGGTTCCTTCTTTAAGTTTGCTGGTGGCACAGGGTTTCAACGGCCTTTTGAGTTAGCCACCTTGCGACTGCGAAATATGGTGGAGGTTGTGGGTCATTGGCCAACCTATGTGCCAAATTCGGCCTATCTGACGCAGCGCGGGGGAACGTTTCTCTTCGATCGTAACGGTAAGTTGCTGTATCAGCATCGCGATCGAGGGATTCTTGGCTTTGCCGCCAATATGAGTGAGCCGTTAGCGTTTTTGCTGGATGAATCGATCAGCCAACAGATTGGCACGTTGAACCTGCGTTCCAACTACAATTAATTGCTCAACACAAATAATAGCCTGTAGGAGCAATAATAAGTTGTTGAGTTGATCACGTTCAGGTTGTTATCTTCCCCTTTAAATTCCCAACAACGTTCTCGGCTAGCATTTCTGTATGCGGTCCCGATCGCCACCCTAGGCGGACTAATGGGGCTGGGCGGCGCAGAGTTTCGCTTACCTGTGTTGGTAGGAGTGCTCAGCTATTCAGTCCGGCAGGCCATTCCGCTCAATCTCGTCATCAGTTTAGTTACCATTATTACCTCATTACTAATTCGTTGGCATTCCCTCTCGTTTGATTCAGTGCGTCCGTTTTTTCCCGCTATCGTCACCTTAATTCTGGGAGCTGTAATCAGTGCTTTTTATGGGGTAACTCTGGCGCGGCGGTTGTCGAACCAACAACTAGGACAAACGATCTTAGGGTTGTTAGTTGTGATCGGCATGGCACTGATCATCGAAGGCTGTTTACCCCAACAGTTCCCGGCATTGCTGCCCCACTCTTTAACGTGGTGGTTGCCCGCTGGCATCCTATTTGGCTTAGTAATTGGGCTAGTCAGCAGTTTGTTAGGGGTGGCTGGAGGCGAAGTGATTATTCCTACCCTGATCTTTGCCTTCGGAGCTGATATTAAAACTGCTGGGTCTGCGGCTTTATGGGTTAGCCTGCCTACAGTAGTCGTTGGCATTGTGCGGTATGCACATCACGGGGCATTTCCCGATCGTCAGGCTATGCAAGAAACTGTCATCCCGATGGGAGTTGGTTCTGTGCTTGGTGCGATCGTGGGTGGATTATTAGTCGGTCTAGTGCCTGCCTGGTTACTCAAGATTGTCTTAGGTATCATCCTGAACATTTCCGCGATTAAAGTATTTCGTCATCACAAGGAACGCCGCATTAGTTAAACTTGATGCTAATTTTGACGCACTAACGCCCGATCGCCCACACTCACTCTAGTAATTTGATAGGTGCGATCGAAATTGACGATTGTACTCAGCTTTTTCGCCACTCCAGGAATGGTAATGCTACCGACTAAGGTTGATTCAGACTGCCATTGAGCCGCATAGCGAGCCGAGGCGAGACCAGGATAGAAAGAACTACAAAATTGATACACTAAACAACGGAACCCAGTCGTCACAGTGCTAATCGGCAGATAATCCCACCAGAGTTGTCCGGTATGACGAACTAACGGTAGTTTAGGTAAGGCAATCATTAACAGGGCCAGAGCTGGATCATTCCCCTCAAGACGATGACAGATAAAACCATCCTGATTGCGGCTATAAAACAGTTTAGCTTGACCAGAATCCAGATAAAAGCTGCCATCGATCGCCATTCGACTGGTGAGTACGAGATTACCGACGACTCGATCGCGATGGATCACCTGAAACTGTAATTGACTGTCGAGGGGAAAGGTGAAGGATTGCACCAGGACTTGATCAGGAGCGATCGCCTCCAGGACAGCATTTTCAGTGGGAGTCGCTTCCTCGTAAAAGATATCATCGACTCGTAAATTCGCAAAGCTAAAGGGAACGGTGGCCGCCCCCACGTCGGGAGTCAGTTGTACCTGAATATGAATATGGGGTTGAGGGGAATAGCCAGAATTACCGCAGCGTCCGATCAATGCGCCGCGATCGATCCGATCCCCCTGCTGAATCACAATACTATGCTGGGCAAAGTGAGAGATTTCCACATAAAAACCGCGATCGTCATACAGAACGACATAGTTCCCCCAATTATTGTCAGCATCCACTGTTCCGATCGGGCAATCTGGTAAGTCATTCACAACCCGCACGACCCAACCCCGAATCGGTGACAGCACTGGCTTTTGAAAGGCATAGTAGTCCGTTAATTGAGTTCCCGCTCCCCGATAGGTTTGCGACTGCGGATCACGAATCACAAAGTCGTAGGCATAGCGCCATAGTCCTTGATGAGTCCATTGACCATCACATCCCTGCCATACCGACCACCGACCGACACAAGGTAAGGCAATCGCGCGCCCACTACCCTGATAGCGCCGTCGCGCCGTGAGTTCAACATCCAATGTTTTTTCTGGGGACGCCTGAGGAATCCGAATCAACGATCGACTACCGGCTAATCCTAATAAATACAACAGGAACAACGTCACCAGGTTATAAGGCAGGGCATGAACTGGCAATCCGACGGCCGCCCAGAATACACTCACCGCTTCACTAATCAGCGCTGTCAGGGAAACAGCAATCCCGGCCAGGAGATAGCTCCGGGGAGAAGGCAAGAGATAAAACCCACCGATCGCTAAGGCAACCAGAATAAAATTTAAAGCAGCGGGATCATAGTAAACATAAGCAAACGTCCCTGTTAACATCCCACGTAATGATGTGCCTAACAGGTAACTGGCAATTGCCAACAAAAATTGAATCCGCGAATTCAATAGTAATAGCAAAGCTACCACGATCCCTACCCAAACATTGGGTAAAAAGAAGATTAACCCTAATGTTCGGAGGAAGCCTTCTAAAGGGAGTGAGAGTCCG
>DATNPU010000004.1:0-6398 GCA_036703105.1 Microcoleaceae cyanobacterium | reverse complement strand
CCCGCTAGCTTAGCCAGACGCTCTTGCAGCTTTTCTTTGTCGTAGCTGGATTCGGTTTCTTCCATTTGGCGACGAATTTGCTCAACGCGAGCTTTCACTTGCGCTTCGTTGCCTTCAGCGACGATCGTGGTGTTGTCTTTGGTGATGGTGATCCGACGCGCTTTACCCAAGCTGTCGATCTTGGCGGCATCCAGCTTCAGACCAGCATCTTCAGTGATTAGTTGACCACCGGTCAGCACAGCAATGTCTTCCAGCATGGCCTTACGACGATCGCCAAAGCCAGGAGCCTTCACAGCTGCCACATTCAGCACACCGCGCAGACGGTTGACCACTAGGGTAGCCAGCGCTTCTTTCTCGATGTCTTCAGCGATGATCACCAGAGGACGACCTGCACGAGCCACTTGCTCCAATACAGGAACGAGATCTTGTACCAGGGTGATCTTCTTATCGGTGATCAGCAGGAAGGGCTCATCGAGCACCGCTTCCATCCGCTCGGTATCAGTCGCGAAGTAAGGAGAGATGTAGCCTTTGTCGAAGCGCATCCCTTCGGTGACTTCCAATTCGGTCGTCATGGACTTGCCTTCTTCCAGAGAGATCACACCCTCTTTACCAACTTTGTCCATGGCGTTGGCAATCATTTGACCGACTTCATCGTCGTTACCGGCAGAGATGGCGCCAACTTGAGCGATCGCCTTGGAATCTTCCACGGAACGAGCGTGCTGAGCAATTTGGTCTACCAGGAAGTTGGTAGCTTTATCGATGCCACGCTTCAGGGAGATCGCGTTCGCACCTGCTGCCACGTTGCGCAGACCTTCTTTCACCATGGCATGAGCCAACACGGTTGCGGTGGTGGTGCCATCACCTGCTGCATCGTTAGTCTTAGAAGCGGCTTGACGAATCAACGATACGCCAGTGTTTTCAACGTGGTCTTCGAGTTCAATTTCCTTGGCGATGGTCACACCATCGTTAACGATTTGAGGAGCGCCGAACTTCTTCTCTAGGACAACGTTACGACCTTTGGGACCCAGGGTAACGGCAACAGCCTCAGCCAGAATGTCCATTCCCTTTTCTAGGGCACGACGAGCGTTTTCGTTGTAAATGATGCGCTTTGCCATAATTGTTGCTGTAACCTTCAGTAGTTGAGTGAGGAATTGTGAAAGCTTGATGGAATGGGATTCACCCATTCGAGAGATTTAGACCCTGGTTATCTCAACCAGTGATCTCGGCCTAACTTAGGCAACGATCGCTAGGATGTCTTTCTCAGACAGAAGGACGTACTCTTCGGTACCCAGTTTGATGTCAGTCCCTGCATACTTGGAGTACAGCACTTTGTCACCGACTTTGACTTCTAGTTCTTGGCGAGAACCATCGTCATTCCGCTTGCCAGGACCGATTGCAGCAACTTCACCGACTTGGGGCTTTTCCTTTGCCGTATCGGGCAGAAGGATGCCGCCAGCCGTCTTTTCTTCAGAAGCACTGACTTTCACGAACACGCGATCGCCTAAGGGCTTAACAGTGGAAACGCTCAAAGATACGGCTGCCATACTAAATTCTCCAAACTAGCAGATTAGGCTCGGTTAAGTTCAAACTTTGCAAGACAAAACTGCCCAATTCAAATAATGCATCGTGCTTCATCAATGCCATCACTGGAATGAGCTTGCCGTTGCAGGTTGCAAGGGTAGGAATAGTGATAGAAATTCAATTCACTTAATCTACCGTTGCCAGTCTAACAGAGTTTTGGTGCCCGGTTAGCACTCTCAACCCTCGAGTGCTAATTTACCTAAGCTGCTGTGTAGATGACAATCCGATCACATGTACGGGTTTCCGAACGATAAAGAGTAGGGATCCTGGAAATGGCCTACTGGCCAGCTTTTCCCTGTTGAGCCGCTTGTCGAATCTGACCCGTAAAATAGTCCTCACGGTACTTGAGCTGTCTGGCTAAGTCCAACCCACGGCGAAAGGCCAGGATTGCCTGGGAATAATCTTTTTTGGAGATATAAATTTGTCCCATTTTGTCGTAAGCCGACATCACACCATAGGTGTTGTACGCTTGCTGCTCGACCCCAATCAAAAAGTCATATACCCGTAAGGCTGCATCCAGACGGTTGTTAGCCAGATAAAGCGCGGCTAATTTTTGCAGAGAGTCGCTGGCATAGGCGAGTTGCAGTAAGGGTTGTGCCAGTTGATAGGCGGCTTGATAGCTTTGTTCGGCCAGATCTAACCGCCCCATGATTTGATAGTTGTCCCCAATCCGAATTTGTAAGGCCGGAATTGGCTTGGGATCCTTGAGAACCATCTGGTACAACGTGATTAATTGCTGTTCGTAGGCGATCGCGGCTTCCGGCTGTTTGGCTTGTTCGTGAATGTACGCTAATTGATTCAGATAAAGAATTTCGTATTGTCGATCGCCCCTGGCTCGCGATCGATCTAACAGTTCGCGAAACGCGGTAGCGGCGGGTTCATAACTAAACCAACTGAGGTGCAATTGCCCCAGCGTAATTAATGTTGATTCGATTTTGGCTTCATCCCGTCGCAGTCTGGCATCTGCCAAAACTTGTTCGTAGATTCTGACCGCTATTTGAGGTAATCGCACTTGTTGGTAAGCGACCCCTAGTGCTTCTAAAACCTGAGTCTTAGTTGCTTGATCAAGGTTCAGGAGGGGTGGAGTAGCAGTAGAACTTGGTGGAGTTGGACTGGTAACAGGAATGTTGCGGTTCGGAATGGTAGTGGCAGGAAAGCGGTTGGTGGGAATTGTGGTCGTGCCTGTCTGAGCTAAGTTAGGTTGGGCTGAACCCGTCTGAACTGTACTGGTTTGAGAACGACTGGTTTGAGATGAACTGCTCTGGACTGAACCAGATAGAGCATTGCTACGTGACGACGAATTGACCCGAATTGATCCGCTCTGATTAGTCTGCATTTGAGCCGAATTCGCTTGAGCTGGGCTGGATGGCTCCGAATAGCTCCGAATGGCTCCAGATGGCGGATTTCCCGTTGTAAGCGGCTTAGTTTGAGAAGAGCTACTCTGATTGGAGGTAGAGCCGGGAGCAGGGGGTTGCGGGGATGGAGGAACCGGAATTTTGCCCGGATTAGTGGGTGTCGTTGTCGGAGGTGGGGTAACCGTGCTAGGGGCAGGTGGTGGCAGAATTTGGTTGAGAATGGCATCGAGCCGTTTGGTAATCCACCGCACCTGGGTTGTATCGGTTTCTCTCCAGGCAATATCTCCCACTCTTCCTAGAGCTTGGATTTCAGGGATTAATCCTAATGCCCGTCTGAGCCGGAGTTCTCGGTTCCATAGGTCAAACGCCCCAACTCGATCGCCAGCCTGTAATTTTGCTTGGGCTTCGGCATTCAGGGCATCACAGGCGATCGCTAATTGCTGTCGTTCTGGGGCTGTTAATGGACGGGGCGGATTCGGCAGTAAGGGATCAGGTGTTGTCAGTTCTAAGGGGTTCGGCGGAAACTCATCCGGTTCGGTAGGGGCAGCCGTGACGGCTGGGGTGAGACTAGACTGGGCCAGTAAGAGCAGGAGTGTGAATAAGCTGGTTTGTTGCGCTAATAGCTTGAGTGGTTGGTGGCTCAACCGTTTGCTGCGCTGGATTGACTGCCAAAATTTTCCCATTCTCCCCTCCTACCTGAACTATGGCACTATGCCACAGGATGACAACTCTCTAGTATTACGAATTTCTGGCGCTCTCAAAAGTTTCTCATCGAGGCTTAGAAATCCGGATTATTCATGAGCCTTTAGGCAGTGCGGTAGCTGGCGGAGCTAGGGGTGGGCACGTTTTAGTTTGGGAGTCGCAGCTGTAAACATAAGGTTCCTGCCAGTGTAGAGGAATTTCGAGTAAATCCCGTGTGCCAGTGATGCCCTGGCTAATAAACAGTAGTAATGCCAAGCAGTTCAAAATAATATGAGCGGTGCGCCAACGATTTTGACGATCGTGATAAATGTCTTGAATGATTGCTAGAGAAAAAATCATCAGAAAAGCTGCTGCGATTCCAAAATAGTAGTGAGATAAAAACCATTCATTATCCCGTCGAAATACTAGCGGATGCCCCATACCATCAGTTTGAAATCCCAGTACAATTAACCCAACTCCAGTTAAGGTGGCAAAAACTCCCCGCCAAAATCGTTGGGTCGCTCGGTACAAAAACACGAGAGCAGCGATCGTCGCGAGAAACATCAGCACAATGAATCCAGCCTTCAGTGGCTCTTGATTCCACATCTGGGTATTGATCATCTGCTTGAAAATAGGTTGGGCCATCCCTAATAAAGCAATTCCAACCACAGCTCCACTGAGCCAATGCCCGATCTGGACATGCTCCTGACCTACGATCGGTGGAATTTTGCTTTTCCCATTGGTGGCAATCTCTAAGCGGCGTTGCCGGGTTTGCCATGCCATTTTCACTACGATGCCAATGATCGGATAAACCAGCACTACAGCCAGAATGGAATGCAACAATCGCAGGAGATCGGGCAGGTCAGTCATGCTAAATTTCTCCAGATAGAATCAAGGGCATTATAGAGAGCCAACATTGATTAACGATGAGAAATTGCTTAGAGTTTGGCTGGACGGCTTTGTTGCACAACCTCTTGCCGTTGTTGAGTGCAGGATCTGAGGGAAGATAGCTTTTGAATACATTGAGTATCAATTACTAAGAATCGATCGAGATCCACCACCAGACAGCACTTGAGCATTTGTTGCAGTACGGGAACCTGACCTTGCTGTAAGCGATCTGCTGCCTCAGTTGCGGCGGGTTGATATTGTTTAATCCAGGAATTTCGGATGATGTAATTAGGATTAAATGATTCCGGTTCTAGAACCCAAAAATCTACACTATACTGCTGAATAAATTGCTTGACTATGTTGAGATCAGGACTATATTGAGCACGAATTAAATCACTAGCCCGTCTCCGGAATTCTCGATAGTAGCCAGCATGATATGGTACAGCATATTCACTGCCAACTAAAATTGAGCGCTGAGCAAAGGTGGGCAAATTATTAGCCTCTGAGCTTAATGACGCAATGACAATGTCTTTCGGTTGTTGGGCAAAAAATTGATATAAATGTGGTGCTTTTCCAGTCACATAACCTGTTACTGGAAAACTTTTTGCCACTGACGGATAGAACAGTAATGAACTAGCAATAATTGTAAGAATACCGATCGCTAAAATCGATTGAAATTTCTGTGGTGGTCGGGCTGTTTGTAACCATTGATAAATGGTATCTAGAATTACCGTTAATACAATTCCAGCTGCAAAAACGATCGCTAACAGAAAGGTATAGCCGGTATAGCGACTGGGTAGATGTAACTTGAATAACACAGCATGAGCTATCAGAAACCAGCTAGTTCCTACTAGGAGTAACTGAGGAATGATAGTGGCTTGCCGCAGGTGTTTAATGCTGGGAAACTGTTTAGGTAAGAGTAGCAGACCAGGTAACAGAAATCCAGTACATAAAGTGACAGGTGTAAACAACGATCGCGGTAATAAACCACTCCGCGAACCAGTTAGCCAAAACTTGACTGGATCCTTACGGAAAAAGCTGGCTCGTCCTCCTGAAATAAAATCGGGTAAATTTCTAGCTTCACTAGCCGTCATAGTCGGTGCAAAGCGAGAAACGCTGGCTAAATAGAGCATCATCATCATGAGCGTTAGCCCTAATCCAGCACCGCAAATGTAGTAGTCCCGTCGATCGCTTGACCAGCGTAATTTCCCTGACTGCCATTGGACTAAGCGGAGGGGTAACAAACCAGCGGCCACTAAACCATAAGCAGGATAGAACAAGATTTGGAGAGCGATCATGCCTAAACATCCCCACAGTGATCGTCGTAATAAGTAATACAAAAAAGCTAGAAAAATTGGATATAAAAATGCCCTCGGTGTAGCTGAAACATAACCATCCCGCATCCACAAATTTTGGTTCAGTAAAAGGGTGGTGATGAAGCCTGCGATCGGGATAGGGATCAGTTCTATCACCACACCGAACCCATAGGTTGTGGTAATTAAACTTAAGGCTAAAGGGAATAGTTTACCAAGCACGATCGGATCAATGCCTAACCATGCCATAACTCGATAGAGGTTTGTATATCCGGCAGGGGCAACTGACTGGAAGTAGTCGGCTATCCAATCATTCGGAAACAGACTGGAATCGAGAAATCGCCGCATCCAAAAAATATGCTGGCGAGCATCATCCTGAACAATATACTCGTTCGTAAACGCTTGCTGAAGGGCTAGCAAACTGTAAATTGCTGCAAACGTTAAACTGAGGCAAAACCAGAAGATTGTTCGAGATCTTGATGATTGTGTTGGTGCGATCGGAATGATTAATTTGCGATATAGGTGCCCCCAAAATTCCATTACGACTAACTCTCCAATTTCTGGGCTGAAGCCTTAGAAG
>DATNPU010000401.1:0-24490 GCA_036703105.1 Microcoleaceae cyanobacterium | reverse complement strand
ACAACGGTACAGCCACCTTTTTGATCATGGGGCCAGCGTGTACCCGTGCTTGTCCCTACTGCGATATTGACTTCGAGAAAAAGCCGAAGCCCCTGGAACCGACCGAACCCGATCGCCTGGCTGAAGCGGTGCGTCGGATGCGGTTAAATCACGTTGTCGTCACCTCCGTTAACCGGGATGATTTACCCGATGGGGGCGCCGCCCAATTCGATCGCTGTATTCGGGCCATTCGGGCGGCATCACCGGGAACCACGATCGAAGTCTTGATTCCCGACCTCTGTGCCAATTGGCAAGCGCTGGAAATTATTACCCAAGCCAACCCTGAAGTGTTGAACCATAATACGGAAACCGTAGCTCGGCTGTATCGCCGGGTGCGTCCTCAGGGAGACTATCAGCGATCGCTAGAATTGTTGCGCCGTACCCGTGAGCTAGCGCCCCAGATTTACACCAAGAGCGGCATTATGGTGGGCTTGGGCGAAACTGACGAGGAGGTGAGGCAGGCCATGCGCGATTTGAGATCGGTGGATTGCGACATTCTGACGATCGGGCAATATCTCCAACCCAGCCAGAAACATTTAGGTGTGGTAGATTTCGTCACCCCCGAACAATTCGCCGCTTGGACAACCTATGGCGAATCGATCGGCTTCTTGCAGGTGGTGGCGTCTCCCCTGACCCGGAGTTCCTACCATGCGGAACAAGTACGATCGCTGATGGAACGGTATCCCCGCTAATGGTAGCTCAGACGATCGCGCTCATTGGGGCCGGAGCCTGGGGGGCAACTCTCGCAACGCTAGCGGGTAATCGAGGTCATACGGTACGAGTCTGGACCCGTCGCAGTGGCACCAGCTTGTCGTCGGTACTGGATGGCGTGGATATTGTCATTTCCGCTGTCTCCATGAAAGGGGTGCGATCGGTAATTGAGCAGATTCCACCCTCCTGCCTCCGTCCCGATACCATCATCGTCACGGCGACCAAAGGGCTGGATCCAGAATCGGTCACGGCGAACTCATTACCGTTATTACCGTCGCAACTCTGGCAATCTGCCTTTCCTGATCATGCGATCGCGGTCCTCTCCGGACCCAATCTTTCTAAGGAAATTGATCAGGGGTTACCAGCGGCGACCGTCGTGGGTAGTGATCAGATGGCTGCCGCCGAAGCTGTCCAACTTGCCCTCTCGTCTTCCAGTTTTCGCATCTATACCAATCCCGATCGTCTGGGCGTCGAGTTGGGTGGCACTTTAAAGAATGTGATTGCGATCGCGGTGGGAGCTTGTGATGGCTTACAACTGGGTACGAACGCGAAAGCTGCCTTAGTTACACGCGGATTGGCAGAAATTATTCGGATTGGTAGTGTTTGGGGTGCCAAACCGGAAACCTTTTATGGGTTATCCGGCTTAGGAGATCTACTAGCAACCTGTAATAGTGTCCTGAGCCGCAACTATCAAGTCGGATTCGGTTTGGCTGGGGGAAAATCATTAGATGATGTCCTGGCTCATCTCCAGGGCACTGCCGAAGGGGTCAATACAACCTCAGTTCTGATCCAACTAGCGGCCCAGCAAAATATTGTCATGCCGATCTCTCAGCAGGTGGCTCAACTGCTAAATGGTAGTATTACCCCCCAGGCTGCGGTAGCATCCTTGATGCAACGAGAACACAAGCCAGAAATTCTCTAAGAATTGAGCTGAACTGTCCATGCCATCCATCGTCCCTGCATCAGGATCGGCATTGTTAAGGATTGAAGATGCACTGGGTTCAACGTTCACTCCCCTCTCAATTATTCCTTGAAAATAGGTTAATCCACCTAGGGGCACGGCTTTACTAACCTGTAATTGAACGGAGTCTAGGAACAAAGACTTGATGAAGATGGTAGGAGTGCATTCAAAAACGTCAGGAAATTGCCTTAGAAGTGATGTAGGTTAACCTAGCACCTTGATGCAAGTCACCGACCCTCTACTACCTTGTCCTTACAATGGCTGCAAGCCCCTAAATGAGGAGTTTCTAAAGGCAACCTAATTTCGCAGGCTCAATTTGTCCGGGTGCATGATTCTACTGCGGGTCAAAGGTTGCTAGTAGACCTCGAAATGTCATAAGTTCCCAAATCAACCACATTACGGAACTGTAAATGATGTTCTTTAGTCCTTATTAGGTGGGAACACTATCAGCAAGCAGCCGACGAAGCCATTCTTACCTGGAGCAACTGAGACGAGCACTATGCCAGCATCATCTTTTTACGCTGAAGCCGGATACGACGAAGCCCTGTATGCCCAGGGTTTACCCTCAGATCTATCGAACAATCAAGGGCAGATGGCCGATGACTTAATGAGTTTGGACATGGAGGATGCCGATCCAGCCATGCTCCAACGTAGCACAAGTCGTCGAACCACGGATCTCGTGCGATTGTACCTCCAGGAAATTGGTCGGGTGCGCTTACTCGGGCGCGACGAGGAAGTATCAGAAGCCCAACAGGTACAGCGCTACATGGCATTGCTGGAACAACGCCAGCAATCGGCGATCGAGGTTGGTGGCCCGATCCAGCGTTATGTAGAACTGATTGACACCAAAGATCGCCTGACCGCGCAACTCGGACACCGTCCTTCGGTCGATCGCTGGCTGGCTGAAGTTGGCGTTACCCGTGAAGAACTCAAGCAGATTCTGGCTGAAGGTAAGCATCATTGGGCAGAGATTGCCGGATTAACCGTTGCCGAACTGGAAAAAATTCAGCGAGACGGGATTCGGGCCAAAGAACATATGATCAAGGCGAACCTGCGCCTGGTGGTGTCGGTAGCCAAGAAGTACCAAAATCGGGGTCTGGAACTGCTGGATCTGATTCAAGAAGGCACCCTAGGTCTGGAACGTGCCGTCGAGAAATTCGATCCCACGAAAGGCTATCGCTTCAGTACCTATGCGTACTGGTGGATTCGTCAGGGTATTACTCGCGCGATCGCCACTCAAAGCCGCACGATTCGCTTGCCTGTTCACATCACCGAAAAACTGAACAAGATTAAAAAAGCTCAACGCAAGATTTCTCAGGAGAAAGGTCGCACCGCTTCGATTGAAGACATCGCGACTGAACTGGAAATGACGGCTCCCCAAGTCCGGGAAGTGTTGCTGCGAGTGCCGCGATCAGTGTCTTTAGAAACCAAAGTCGGTAAAGAAAAAGATACTGAATTGGGTGACTTGCTGGAAACTGAAGAAGTATCTCCCGAAGATACCTTGATGCGGGAAGCGCTCCGGCGGGATTTGCAACAACTATTGGCAGACCTGACCAGCCGTGAACGCGATGTGATTCAAATGCGCTTTGGTCTGGGTGATGGTCAACCCTACTCGCTGGCAGAAATCGGTCGGGCACTGGATCTGTCACGGGAACGCGTCCGACAGATTGAGGCGAAAGCACTGCAAAAACTGCGGCAACCCAAACGGCGGAATCGGGTGCGCGATTATCTAGAGTCGCTTAGCTAACTGTGCAGACTCATCAGCACAACATTTCAGGGCATAAGTAGCGGCCTTTTAGGAGTTCTTTCTGGATATAGGAAGGAACTCCTTTTAATTTGGTTGGCAGATACAGAAAGGGCGGGTTTTTCCTGGGATGTGAACTGTTAAATCCAGCACACACTGGCAAAACCCGCCCCTACGTGGTTCGTAGGAGCTTTACGCCGTTGGCACTTTTGCCAAACTGCGACCCACCCCTGCTACAGCTCCAGGGGCATAAAGATGAGTTACATAATCGGCAATCATCCGATGGGTATTAAAGGCCAGCGAATTGGTTTTAATCGATGCCTTCATCATCTTGATCCACCCGTGGGGAACGCCATTGGCATCCTGGTCGTAGTAGAGGGGCGCGATCGCTTCTTCCAGCAGTTGATAGAGTGATTCAGAATCAATTTTGTCCTGAAGCTCTTGATCACTGGTATGGGCATCTTTGCCGATCGCCCAACCATTCGTGCCCTTGCCAGTGGCATCAATTTGGTAGCCTTCACACCACCAGCCATCCAGCACACTACAGTTAATCCCACCGTTGAAACAGACTTTCTGACCACTGGTGCCAGAGGCTTCCAACGGACGACGAGGATTGTTCAACCACACATCTACGCCTTGCACCAGTTTGCGGGCGGTATGCATGTCGTAGTCTTCGATGAACGCCACTCGATTGACGATCGCCGACTGCTTACACCATTCCATCAAGCGTTGAATGATCCGTTTGCCTTCTTCATCAGCAGGGTGAGCTTTACCGGAGAAGATAATTTGAATCGGACGATTCTGATTGCCAAAGATCTTCAAGGCGCGTTCTGCATCCCGCAGTAACAGATCGCCCCGCTTGTAAGGACTAAAGCGACGAGCAAAGCCGATCGTCAGTGCCTTGGGATCAAGCATATGATCGACCGCTTGGATCCAACCGGCATCTTCACCTCGATCTTGGCGGGATTGCCGCAATTTGAACCGGGTATGGGCAATTAACCGCTCCTTCAGCACTTGATGTCGCCACCAGATTTCTTCATCGGGAATCTGCTCTACCTTTTCCCACAATTGCGGGTCTAGCACTTTGTTATGCCAATCCTCGCCCAGGTATTGACTGAAGAGATCATCGAATAACGCCGATGTCCAGGTGGAGGCATGAACGCCATTGGTAATGTACCCGATCGGCACTCTCTCTTCCGATCTCTCTGGGTACAACACATTCCACATTTGGCGCGACACCTGCCCGTGTAGTTCGCTGACTCCATTCGCTGCCCGACAGAGGCGTAAGGCTAATACCGTCATACCAAATGGTTCCCAGGGATCACCAAGCCGTCGTGCCCCTAGGGCCAGGAATTGCTCACGGGATAGTCCCAATTGCGCCCAGTATTGGGCAAAGAAGGAATCCATCAGATCGGCTGAAAACACATCATGTCCTGCCGGAACGGGGGTATGGGTGGTGAACACACAGCGATTACGAACTGAGGCTTCGATGTCATAGAACGATTTACCCGTCCGCTGAATTTCTAGCCGCGCCACTTCTAGCAAGCAGAAGGCAGCATGACCTTCGTTCAGGTGATAAATTCCCGGTTCAATCCCCAATGCTTGCAAAGCACGTACCCCACCGATCCCCAGGATCATTTCCTGAGCAATCCGGGTTTCCTGGTTGCCACCATATAGATGTCCGGTTAACCAGCGATCGATCGGATCATTATCCTCGCGATCGGTATCCATCAAGTACAGGCTGACCCGTCCGACTTGCACCCGCCAGATCTGGACTTTGACATTGCGTTGGCGGACATGCACATCGATCGTCAGGGGATCGCCCTGAGCATTCCGCATCAGTTCCAGAGGCATCCGCTCAAAGGGATTGTCGATGTAGTAGTCTTCTTGCCAACCCTGGCGGTTCAGTCGTTGGTGGAAGTAGCCTTGGCGGTATAGCAAGCCGACACCCACCATCGGCACTCCTAAATCGGAGGCAGATTTGAGGTGGTCTCCGGCCAAAATCCCTAAGCCACCGGAGTAAACGGGTAGAGATTCGTGTAAGCCAAACTCGGCACAGAAGTAAGCGACGGGATGCTTCTGAGAGATTTGAGGAGCGACTTTACTAGCCCAGGTATTTTCACCCGCCAAGTAACGATCGAACTTCTCTGCCACTTTTTTCAGGCGTTTGGCAAACAGGGGATCAATGGAAAGCTGGGTCAGACGCTCAAAGGAGACTGACTCCAATAGCATGACCGGGTTATGCCCGCACCGTTCCCACTCATCCGGATTAATGTTCTGGAATAGCGAAATCAGGTCAGGAGTCCAGCACCACCAATAGTTGTAGGCTAGATCTGCCAATCGGCTTAACGATTGGGGCAGTCGAGCACTCAAGCGATCGGCAGGCTTTACAGAAAGGGTATTCACCATATCACGTCAAATGCGTTTGGAATCACTGCAATAGAGTCTAGACAGACCAGAAAATTCGCGCAATATTTCACAACTGTTGACTGTCTGCGCTCGGAATTCTTTGAACCTATCTCTGAGAGGACATAGCCAAATGTCTAACGATTCGAGCTAGCCAGAGTCAGTGACATCTGCACTATAGCTTGCCAGGATTCTGACCTTGATCAGGCTTTCTTTAGATTGTTTGCAGCTTCACCCATCATGGGTGACTTTAAGATTCCTCAAGCTCTGGATTTTAGGGATTTAGGGCCGATAGTTGAATCTGGTCAAAATTTTGCAACATTTTGTCTCGATTTATTGAAATAACTGTCCTCACCAAATTTTGGGTAACCAAATTTGCTCCATCTAGCTAGATTGCCACTCGATCGCCAAGTGCTGAGTGCTGAGCATGAAACATGATGATTACAGCACTTTTATTCATTTAACGTGTTCTAACCGATCGGAGCGCGGCTATAAAACCTGGTGTAGCTTGAGTTACTCTGGGGCGATCGCTGGTTCTGGGGCAGATACCGATACGGATGTGATCTGCTCTGGTTGAGAGATTGGAGTTGCACTCGTATAGGTCAGCGGTTGCATTACCGCAATCACCCGCCGTGGGTAGTCTACAAAGCCGAAGTTAGGCGCCGGATCGTTCCCGTCACCGTTACTGGTGTGCCACTCTTGCTGATAGTCTGGCTGACTCAACCGCAATACTTTGAATTGCCCCAAGCGATCGCGCATTGCCACTTCTTGCGATTCTTGCTGGGTTAACGGCATTACAGCCACTTGAATTCCAGTGACTTCAGAGTTGGGCTGGAGCAGATTGCGAACGCCGGGAGACACATCCTCTGGCAGCTCAACTGAGGTAGCGGCGATCGTCTCAGAATTGGGTGGGAGACTGGAAACAAGCGATGGTTGTGATTGAGCTGGAACGGCTTCGAGTAGCCGATCTCCTGGTGTAGTCACTGTGGCTGTATTGGGTTGGAGTGCCAATTCCGCTCGACCTGATGCAGGACTTGCTACGGTCTGCACGGTTGGCATGGGGAAATTACTGGATGTTGTACTGACAGTAGGTTGCGTCGAGTCAGGCCCAAATTCCTGTTCCGGATTGGGAGCATTAGCCGCCAGAGGTTGAACCGCGATCGCACTTCCGGCATCGGCAGCTGTCAACGGTGTCGTCATCGTTTCCGGAGGAGCAATGTTACTCGCGATCGGGCTAGCAGCCAAATTTGTCGAACTACTTTCAGCCGCTTGAGGTAAACCTGATGGGGCCGCATTTAGAAAACTACTGGTTGTTCCTGGATTGAGGCTAGTAGGCTGATTGCTTTGACCCAGAGCCAGTTGTTGCTCAGCCTCTGGAGCAAGCATGGCGGTTTCAGGAGCCGTAGCAAGTTGCGGTTCAGGTAAGGAAAATGCTGCCTGTGTTGCCTCAACCTGGAATGCAGAGAGTTCTGGTAGCGCTGGAGGTGGAGCGGTTGATGGCCCAAGCTGACCTGTTGATTGATTCAACTGAGCGATCGTGGGGGATGGAGTCAGAGAAAACTGTAATGGTGAACCTGGCTTGATCCCGATCGTTTCTGGCTGGGCTGGTTTGGGAGTGGTTTTGGTTCCCGTAAGCTCCTGCATATCAGGATTTTGAGCCGTTGGGGGAGGAGCGGGTGGCTTAGCCTTCGTCTCTGGGCGAGCGGTCGTCAGCGATTCCATGACAGCCATACCGGACGCTAGCGTTGCCAGCACACCGGCGCCTATTAACCCAGTCCGCACCAGCTTTTGCTGCATCGATCGCGGAGAGTGCTCCGATCGATAGGCAAGCTCATCCGCATTTTCTAAGTAATAACGGAAGTACGTTAGCGGCCCCTCGGTCAAACCCTCATCCGAACTCTCCGACCCAGGCATTGGTAAAGTCGATAGAATTTCTGCATCTTGCTTGGCAGCATCCCCGGTTGGCTTGGCCTCACTCAAGCTTGTTATCTCAGCTTTTACAATTGAGCCTTCCTTAAAGTTCAGTGGTGCAATCATGCGGTTCAAGTCCCCAGGCTACAGGTCAGTACATCCGGCGTGGCTAATCAGTCACTCCTAAGGAGTCCAGGTGAGAAGTGGTGAAACTGACGTACTTCCAGGTAATGTTCTTAAATAAAAAGATTTTGTCTGATCAGTTATTCAGGTTTGTTGGAGATAGTCAGGACGATTTTGCGAGAGATCACGCGGGTTTCAGATCTTCCATGGCACCACGGAAAATCAGGATACTTGCGGTCTCAATCTCGGCGATCGCAAGCCGTACCGTCAGGAACAATGCTCGATAACTGCCTGATGGCGGGGACAGGTGGATGGCACTCTACCGTGATTTATGCTCCGGTTCTTGCCTAAGAATTCCGATTAGGTTGGGGACGGCGGTTAAACAAATTGGTCATGCTCAAGCCGGTAACGACCATTCCTAACAACCCAATCCCATTCAGAATTGGATAAATTTTTTCTAAATGGAAAATTTCGCCAGTGTGGAGTTTGAGTAGAACACTCCGCGATAGTCCCAGGCTAAGCGACCATTCACCAATCAAACTGGTAGCAATTCCAGTTAACAAGGTCAGGATCAATGGGATAGACACAATCAGGGCAAGGGCGCGGTGATACTTACGAAATGACCGCTTCATATCCTACTCCAGCATGTAACAGTTGTATAAGTTGGCTAGAATATATCGCAATTAGCCAATTTTGATACAGAGAAAATCGAGCCTCGCGCTGCAAGACTCGACTTGGTGTGAGGAGTCTAGCTGTATAGAATAGACTCTGAAAATTTACCTTACGTCACGATCGGTAAAGATCTGGGAAAGACCAAGCATAACTTAGGCCGTTGGTAACTGCACCCGGAAACAACTGCCGACTCCTACCTGGCTGGTGACAGTAATCTGACCGTCGTGGGCATGGGCGATCGCTTGAGCAATGGCTAACCCTAACCCTGTCCCATCGTCTCGCCAGGACCGCGCTTGATCAGCTTGCCAGAAGCGATCGAATACCTTGGATAAGTGAGCCGGGGCAATGCCAATCCCTGTATCCTCAACGGTGACTACTACCTGAGCATCGAAGGGCTGCACCATGATGCGCACCTTACCGCCCCCCGGTGTATAGTGCAGAGCGTTATCGAGCAAATTAGCGAATAGTCGCCTCAGTTGTGAGGCATCACCGGGAACCAGAACTTCACCGGCCCAAACAGCTTGCAGCGATAGACCTTTGGCGATCGCTTGGGGGTATAAAGATTCCAGCAAATCTTCTAACAGTTCATCCAGGGGAATCAGCAGTCTGGAGGCTTGGGAATTGCCAGCATTGGCATCAGTTCGGGCCAGTAGCAGCAAATCTTCGACTAAATGGGTCATTTGATGAGTCGCACTGGCGATCGCGCTTAGCTTGGGCTGATCAATGGGATGAATACGTTCGGGATGGCTTTGCATCACCTCGATCGCTGTTTTGATCGCCGTTAGCGGATTCCGGAGTTCATGGGAAGCATCAGCGGTAAATTGCTGGAGTTGCTGCATACTTTGCTCCATTGGTTGTAGCGATCGTCGGGTTAGCCACCAGCCCGTGCCGCTAATCAAAATTACGGCGATCGCCCCACCAACTCCCAATCCTGCCAATAATCGATTCAGTTCGGTTTCAATATCTTTGGTTAGGGCACTGACTTGCACATATCCCTGTAGCGCTTGGGGTGAATGGGCTGCCTTAGCGGTATAAACAGGAATCATCAACGTCCGTACCCCTTCATCCTGTTGCGGCTGGAAGGATTTCCGGAGGGGAATGTGGAGCATTGGTTTACCAGAACTGCCTAACCAGTGGTGTTGCGCATCAAACCATTCCACGCTTTGATCATTTTCCCGCAGGTCTTGCCAGGGAATGTCTAAATCCTCGTCATAATCAATTTGTTCCGGTAATTCCTGACGCAGCGGCAAGGGATGAGTTTTTAACGCTAGTAAACTATGGGTCGCGGCATTAGCGAGCGTATAGAGTTGATGGTCTAATTCCTGATACAAACTGTAGGCGACAAACTGATACACCGCGATCGTTGATAGTCCCATAACCGCCGTCATTGCCCCTAGATAGGACAGGAGCAACTGCCAGGACAGAGTTTGGAACGATCGCGCACCTTTGTGGAACCGTAACCGTCTCAACAGAAATTGGTAGCGTTTTCGCCAGTAGTGATACCAGGACATGGAGTAGAACAGGTCTGAATAAACCTAGGCCGGTTGATTAAGCCGATAACCCAACCCATACACCGTTTCAATTAAGCCATCGGTCGCTCCTGCCGCTTTCAATTTCTGGCGCAACCCGCGAATGTGAACCTTAACCGTTTCTTTCCCTGGGGGGTCTTCCGATGACCACAAGTGATCCAGAATATCGTTCTGACTTAATACACGACCATTGTTGCGTAAAAATAACTCCAGTAGGCCATATTCTTTGGGCGTTAAGGCGAGGGATTGATCAGCATAGCTCACTTCGCAGGTTGCCGGATTTAAGTGCAGAGCGCCCCAGGCTAGTACCGGGGGTAAAGGGGAATTGCCACGCCGTAACAAGGCCCGAATGCGAGCCAGCAGTTCTTTCAAATCAAAGGGTTTTACGACGTAATCATCGGCTCCTACATCTAACCCCAACACCTTTTCGGCACTAGTATCTCTAGCCGTTAGCATCAGTACAGGCATGGAATAGCCCGATCGCCGGAGTTGCTCACAGAGGCTAATGCCATCTAATCGAGGCAACATTAGATCGAGTACTACGAGATCGTAGGGGAAGGTTTGTAGTAACTCCCAGGCTACCTGACCATCGATCGCAGTATCTACTGCATAGTGCTGATCGGTGAGCGCTTCTGCCAAGGAGCCAACAATCCGTTCATCATCTTCAACCAGCAATATCTTCATTCTGTAACTCGATCGAGTATCTTTCCTAGTTCTTTACCTGCACCATCCTATGGTTTGAGCTATCAAGAATAGTGTGCCAACCGTTTGGTGTAGCACTACACTATCGTTTTTCTCAGCAGATTATGAGTTATACCGATCGATTGATTGCTATTGGTGCCCTTTGCTTCCTGGCTCTAGCTGGTTGTAATGCTGGAGAGCAAGCGACAACTCCACCCGCTAGCTCTACTGCTCCGACCGCAGAACAAAGTACAACCGCTCAATCCAGTACCGCTCCATCGGCCACGCCTGACAAAACAGCCGCCAAACCTGGAGCCGCAGCAGACCAGCCAGGCTTTCAAGCCCTAACGGATGTGGTAGCCAAGACCAAAACGGCGGTTAATGCTGGTGACTTTACCAAAGCGATGGATGAATTCGACAAGTTTGAGGATTCTTGGTCAAAGGTGGAAGATGGCGTGAAAGCTAAATCTGCTAAGACGTATGACGCGATCGAGGAGGGCATGGATCAAACCACCGCCGCGATTAAAGGATCGGATAAAACCAAGGCTCTAGCAGCACTGCAAACCTTAGATCAAAACATTGCTACCGCCGCTAAATCCTGATTCAAACTGAGCGATCGTCCTTAAAGGCGGCGTGACGAATCAATAGGGATGGTCAATCCACTATCCCTGGCTTCGGCGTGGCGAGATTGTGTGAAGGAGGAAATGATTTATGCATAGGCAAACATGGAAGATCTGGTTATGGCTGAGTCCAGCCGCCTTGGGAGTTCTGCTCGCTACAACGGTTTCAGCCCAAGAACCGCAAACTACCCAACCCACGACGATCGCGGATAATAGCGTTTCATCGTTATCCGACTCGTTAACCTCAGAGACTAGCGATCCTAATACCCCAATGGCACAAGTCACTTCAGTGTCGCAGTTATCTGATGTGAAGCCAACGGATTGGGCATTCCAAGCATTGCAATCCTTAGTAGAGCGCTATGGCTGCATCGTCGGCTATCCCGACAAAACCTACCGAGGCAATCGAGCCATGACCCGTTACGAGTTTGCGGCGGGTCTGAATGCCTGCATGGATAAGATTCAAGAATTGTTAGCGGCTGCCACAGCGGATCTGGTTAAGAAAGAGGATCTGCTGACACTGCAACGGTTGCAAGAAGAGTTTGCAGCAGAACTTGCTACCTTACGCGGTCGAGTTGATTCCCTAGAAGCCCGAACCGCCACATTGGAGAAACAACAGTTTTCCACTTCCACTAAGTTGAATGGGGAAGTGGTGATGGCTGTGGCTGGGGTGGCAGCTGGCAAAAAAGTCGATGGGTTCGATGTCCAGAAAAATGCTGTATTTGGCGATCGGGTGCGGCTG
The DNA here is from genome assembly GCA_036703105.1 of Microcoleaceae cyanobacterium. Classification (GTDB taxonomy): domain Bacteria; phylum Cyanobacteriota; class Cyanobacteriia; order Leptolyngbyales; family Leptolyngbyaceae; genus Pantanalinema. Next base: position 12,354 of record DATNPU010000401.1, on the reverse strand, counting down.
AACTTTGATACCAGTTTCACAGGCGAGGACTTGCTGAGAACCCGAATTCAAGCCTCGAATCTTGATCCCTTCTCGCAAACTGCAACTGGCACCCCCCAAGGCGATTTACGGTTTGCAGCAGGCAATGATCATAACTCTGCTAGCATTGATGCCCTGTTGTATCAGTTTCCGCTAGGCGAAAAAACAGCCGTGATTGTAGAGGCTAATGCCGGAGCAGCAGACGACTTTACAAATACAGTGAATCCATTTTTGGATGGTGATGGCGGTACAGGAGCCGTCAGCCATTTCGGCACTCGCAACTCCATCTACTATCTGTTAGATGGTATCGGGATTGGCGTCCGCCACCAGTTCAATGACCAACTGGAATTGAGTGCAGGTTATCTCGCCAGCGATGCCAATGATCCCAGTCCTGGCAAGGGACTATTTAATGGGGCGTATGGGGCGATCGCTCAATTAACCTATACTCCCAATGAGAAGCTAGCCCTGGGTTTAACCTATATCCACTCCTACAACACAGACTTCACCAATGCCAACGGTAGCACCGGCAGCACGAATGCCAGTCTCAGTAATCTAGACTTGCCCTTTGACAGCAATGCCTATGGTCTAGAAGCGTCGTATCAGTTCAATCCTCACATTGTCCTCAATGGTTGGGTTGGTTACACCGCTGCTACAGTCCAGAAGGATAAGCAAGGTACGGCCAACATCTGGAACTGGGCCATTGGACTTGCGTTCCCTGATCTGTTCAGTCGCGGTAGCGTCGGTGGCTTGATTGTGGGGATGGAACCCTATGTGACGAGTGCTAGCCATGATCTCGGTTTCCTGGAGGATAAAGATACTTCGTTGCATATTGAAGGTTTTTATCAATGGCAACTTACTGATCACATTGCTGTAACTCCCAGCGTGATCTGGATTACCTCTCCCAATAACAATAGTGACAATAGTGATCTAGTAATTGGGACAGTTCGTACTACCTTCACCTTCTAATAGCGGCTGACTTCATCCGATTGAACGAAAGACCTGTTGCACCAGTCAGACAACAGGTCTTTTTCTAACTGGTCGAAGCTAATAATAAACCTCTCTGGTTGAAAATTCGGATTCTATTGGCTTGCTGATCCGGCATAATCGGTGGCAGATCCATTGAGGAACCATCCAATGGCCATAGAACTTCCAGTCCTCCGCTTCGGTGACGGGATTGATTACCCCGAGTATCGGGAAGATGTTAAGAAACTTCAGGCCGCATTAGGCATTCTGCCTGACCAAATTGATGGGCTATTTGGGCGAGGGACAGAGGATGCTGTCAAGCTGTTTCAAAAAAATAACGGGTTAATTGCGGATGGCGTAGTCGGTGCCAAAACCTGGGCAGCATTATTGAAACAACCTGTTAAATCGCCGAATCCGGCAATGCCCCAGTCCAATACCCCGATCGTTAAAACCGCCGCAGGTGCGTTTAATCTCGACAAAATCGTTGCATCCATTCCCTATCCGGATGTCCGACCGATCGCCCGCACTACGCTCCCAATCATTCTGCACCAATGTCAGGCAGACACCATTACCGATTTGGCGCAAATGGCTTATATTCTGGCGACTGCTGAACACGAATCCCATTTAGGCGTGTGGATGGAAGAGTTTGCCAGTGGCTGGGACTATGAAGGTAGCTGGGATTTAGGCAACACCGAATCTGGGGATGGCCCTCGCTTTAAAGGTCGGGGATTTGTCCAGCTCACGGGACGCAAAAACTATGCTGCCTGGAGCGATCGCTTAAACATAGACCTGATCCGGTATCCAGAACGGGTGATGCAACCGGAAATTGCGGCCCAAATTCTCGTACAGGGCATGCGGGATGGACTGTTTACGGGCAGTAAGCTGAGTGATTTTATTCGAGCTGGCAATCGAGATTTCTATAGTGCCCGTCAAATCATTAATGGCTTAGATCGAGCCAGTCAGCTCGCCGCGATCGCAGAGGAATATCTCAAGGTCTTGCAATAGCCAGAGCCGACGATCGCTGTAAGCTAAAAGCTGACCGCTGATTGTCGATCGCTATGCCTATCTGGGAAATTGATTTCTACCGCCGTCCTCTTCAGGATGAGCAGGGTAATGAGCTGTGGGAACTATTGGTCTGTACTCCAGAGGGGACATGGCAACATTGCACCTGCTGTCCGCAACCGGAGGTCAATGCCAGTTGGCTAGAAACTCAATTACGGCAACTTTTGGAGACTGCGCACGATCGTCCAGAGATAATCCGTGTCTTCCGTCCCCAAACCCTGCATCTGCTAGAGTTGGCCTGCGAACGTTTGGGGATTCCAGTCGAATCAACTCGCCGCACTCCCACCCTAAAACGCTGGTTGGTCGAGAGATCGCTCCTCTATCCCACCCTCCCCAATTACAATCGTCAGCCCTATCAGCCGTTAGATTTAGATAAACCACCTCCCATGCCCCTGAGCGAAAATTTGTGGGGCGATCGTTGGCGGTTTGCCGCTTTATCTGCCGGAGAGTTGATTGATTTTGGCACGGGCTACCCTATCCCCATTCTGGAAATGCCAGAATTCTTGTTGCCCTTAAAGTTGGGATTAGCCTCTACAGCCACCGTCCCAGGAATTGTGATTGATGGGGGACGCCGATCGATGCCCTTAGCCCAATGGCTACAACAAGCCCACCCGATCGCCCTCAACTATGTTCCTGGTGCGCCCGATGGCTTGATTCTGGAAGCAGGGCTAGTCGATCGTTGGGTCGTTGCCACCTTTGAGGATCCTGATGTTAAGACTGCTGCGCAATTATTTGAACACCGGAAACAAGCCAGCCAGGGGCTGCATTTCCTCTTAGTCCAACCGGATGACTCTGGTATGACCTACACCGGATTTTGGCTCCTTAAGGCAGAAGGTTGATGCGATCGAGGTCTAGTTTCATTGGTAGAGTAGCTGAAAGTTGATCAACGGCTTCCTATGACTGACCCTCTGCTTTCTGTGAATAATCTGCGAGTTGCCTATCCGCGTCAACGCCAAGGCAGCGGTCGGTCAGGACAGTCGAGCAAATGGGCCGTCGATGATGTGTCCTTTACGCTACAACCCGGAGAACGGTTGGGGCTAGTTGGCGAATCAGGTTGCGGTAAATCAACTTTGGGACGGGCAATCATGCGGTTGTTGCCGGAAGCGTCCCAAATTGACGGCCAGATTATTTTTGACGGCCAACCTGTATTAAGTCTGAACCCAACAGCTCTCCGACGATTTCGCGGAGAAGCCATAGCGCTGGTGTTTCAAGATCCCATGACCCGGCTGGATCCCTTGATGACGATCGGGGATCATTGCCTGGAAACCCTACGATCTCATTATCCCCACCTCTCCAAACGTCAAGCGAAAGACCGAGCGCTCGCAGTATTAGAAGCCGTCAAAATTCCCCCCAATCGCTGGTCACAATATCCTCATGAGTTTAGTGGTGGAATGCGGCAACGGGTGGCGATCGCCCTGGCATTGCTCCTGGATCCGAAAATGATCATTGCCGATGAGCCAACGACGAGTTTGGATGTTACGGTGGCCGCCGAAATCCTCCGTGAACTGACTCGGCTCTGCCTCGATCGCCAAATGGCCTTACTGATCATCTCTCATGATCTGGCCATGATTGGGGAATATTGCGATCGCATTGCTGTAATGTACGATGGCGAATTTGTTGAAACAGGTACTACGGAATCTGTTCTCCGTCAGCCGCAGCATTCCTATACGCGATCGTTGTTAGAAGCGGCATTGCATATTCAGGCCGTTGGTAGGGGTGGGGAAGATAAGGGAGATGGGGAAGGTAGGGGAGATGGGGGAGATGGGGAAGATCAAGCAATATACTCTTCTTCACCTCCCTCACCCTCCTTATCTCCCTTGTCTCCCTCATCTGCTTCACCCTCTTCATCTCCCTCACCTCCCCCATCCTCCTCATCTCCCTCACCCCTCCTCCGTTTAGAAAACCTGAAGAAGCACTACACCTTAGAGCAGAACCTACTGACTCGGTTGTTCTCAGATGGGGGGCAGACGATTCGGGCGGTGGATGAGATTAACTTGGAACTTTATCCGGGTGAAACGTTGGGATTAGTGGGGGAATCGGGTTGTGGCAAGAGTACGCTATCCCGCACAATCTTGCAATTGATTCGACCATCAGCAGGTCGGGTTGAGTTTTTAGGGCGCAATTTGCCTGAGTTGTCCCGGCAGGAAATCCAGCGCCAACGGCGGCAGATGCAAATGGTGTTTCAGGATCCTCGGGCTTGCTTGAACCCGATGATGACTGTGGGAGACAGTATTGCCGATCCGTTACTGATTCATCAATTAGCAACACCAGCCCAAGCTAAGAGCCAAGTTCTAGCCATGTTAGAGCGAGTGGGCTTGCTCCCTGCCGAGGATTACTATCGGCGCTACCCCTCGGAGTTATCGGGCGGTCAGCAGCAACGGGTGGCGATCGCTCGCGCCCTGATCACGCATCCAAAACTGGTGATCTGTGATGAACCTGTGAGTATGTTGGATGCTACGGTCCAAACTCAGGTTTTAACGCTGATGCGGGACTTGAAGCAGGAGTTTGAATTAACGTATTTATTTATCACTCATGATCTGTGGGTGGCCCGGTTTTTCTGCGATCGCATTGCCGTGATGAATGCGGGCAAAATTGTCGAATTGGGTAAGACAGAAGCGATTTTTACCCAACCTCGCCATCCCTATACGCAAACCTTACTACAGGCCGCACCGTTACTAGCCCGACAATAAACTACCTGTATGGGGTATATCGGAATTTCAGTGGGAAGACCGACAATAGTAGATATGCTATGGGATAATCACTCAGATCTCAGATGACTCTCCCTCAACCAGCAGAACGAATTGCGGTGGCGATCGAAGCAAAAACTACCAGGGTGTTTATCAGCTACCGTAGCCAGGAGCCAGACCAGAGTTTAGCTCAGCAGTTGCATGATGGCTTGGTGACGGCTGGGTATGGAGCCTTTATGGCCGGGGAAAGTATCCACATGGGCGAGAAGTGGGTACAGCGAATTGATCAAGAGTTACAGGAGTGTGATTATTTCCTGTTGCTGCTATCCCCTCAAGCTGCCATTAGTGAGATGGTGATGGAAGAGGTGCGACGAGCCAAGCAACTTCAGGATCGTCACCCCAACCATAAACCTGTTATTCTGCCGATTCGGGTAAATTTTCCCCTAAATTCGCCGTTAAGCTATAACCTGCGGGGCTACCTTCAACAAATTCAGCAACGGGAATGGACGTCGTTTGAGGATACTCCCAGGATTTTGGGAGAAATTTTAGGGGTGATCGAAAATCATCAATTTTCGAAGCAGACCGTAGAGGAATTAGACCCTCCAGCCCTGCCGTATACCTTATTCTCAACGTCTCTCCCATTACCCGTAGCAGAACCGGAATTACCAGAAGGGCAAGTCGATCTAACCTCGGCATTTTATGTGGAACGCCCGCCGATCGAGGATCGCTGCTATGAAGCGATCGTGAAACCTGGTGCCCTGATTCGGATTAAAGCCCCTCGGCAAATGGGCAAAACATCCTTGATGGCCCGGATCATGCAACATGCCGGACAGCAGGGCTACCGTACCGTACCACTAAGCTTTCAAATTGCCGATGCTGCTATCTTTTCCGACTTAGACAAATTTCTCAGATGGTTTTGTGCCAGTGTCACTCGTCGATTACGACTCCCAAATCGGCTGGGTGAATTCTGGGATGAAATCTTTGGGAGCAAAGATAATTGCACCGCTTACTTTGAAGAATATTTACTACCAGAAATCTCGGATCCACTGGTGCTATGCCTGGACGAAGTGGATATGGTGTTCAACCATCCCGAACTCGCCTCTGATTTTTTCGGATTATTGCGGGCATGGCATGAATCGGCTAAAAACATTAACCTGTGGAAGCAACTGCGGTTAGTGGTCGTGCATTCGACGGAAGTGTATATTCCGATGAATGTTAACCAATCTCCGTTTAATGTCGGCCTGCCGATCGAGCTACCGGAATTCACTACGGAGCAGATTAAATATCTAGCCCATCGGCATGGCTTAGACTGGACAACCGCCGATGTAGACCAACTTATGGCAATGGTAGGTGGGCATCCCTATCTAGTTCGTACCGCTTTATATCACATTGCTCGTCGTGATTTGACGTTAGAGGAACTGCTCGAAACGGCGCCGACCGATGCTGGGTTGTATGGCGATCACCTGCGACGGCATTTGTGGAATCTGGAACGGCATTCTGAAATGGCGTTTGCGGTCAAGCGGTTGGTATCTGCCAAGTCACCAGTACGCTTAGAATCGGTGCAGGCATTTCAGCTCTACAGCATGGGATTGGTGCATTTGCAGGGCAATGATGTCACCTTTCGCTGCGATTTATATCGGCATTATTTCCGCGATCGCTTAGGCTCAAACTGGCTCCCGTTCCTGCCCGCCTGTAATCTTAAGGAAGAAAATATTCTAGCGGCGATCGTCTTTACTGATGTCGTGAATTCGACTTCCCGGATGGCTGCCGATCAGACCCACACCCTGGAATTGCTCAATCGGGATTTTCAACAAATGATTGATTTATGCCAGGAATTTGAGGGTCTAGTGCTGAAATCGACTGGAGACGGTCTATTAATGTATTTTGCTAGTGCTGTTAAAGCCGTTGCCTGCGCCCTAGAAATTCAGCGATCGATCACTGCCAATGCGGCTAACCTCTCCTCCGATGATGTCTTGATTCATCGGATTGGGGTGCATTTAGGTGAGGTGATGTTTAGTGGCATGGATGTGATGGGAGTTGGAGTCAATATTGCCGCTCGGCTCCAGACGCGGGCAGAACCGGGTAAGGTCTGCATTTCCCAAACGGTTTATGATGTGGTCAAAAACCATTTACCGTTACAGGTCGCCAGTTTGGGCAACTGTCAACTGAAAGGCATTACCGAATCCATGTTGCTGTATCAAGTGACTCCATGAGTGCATCCCTTCACGCTAGTTACGAGTATCAGGTCGGGGGTAGCCTACCCGTTGATGCTCCAACTTATGTGATGCGGCAGGCGGATATCGAGTTGTATGAAGGGCTAAAAGCGGGAGCATTTTGTTACGTCCTTAACTCTCGGCAGATGGGGAAATCTAGCCTACGGGTGCAAACTATGCAACAGTTGCAGTCAGACGGAATTGCCTGTGCCGCGATCGACTTGACGAAAATTGGTAGCCAGAATATTACTGCCGATCAATGGTATGCGGGAATTGCTCGTGCCTTAGTCAATAGTTTCGCTCTGACGGAGGCGATTAATTTACGCAACTGGTGGCGCGATCGTGACTATCTTTCACCCGTCCAACGCTTAGGTGAATTGCTGGAAACTGTGGTGTTAGCTCACCTGTCCTCAGCGATCGTCATCTTTATTGATGAAATTGATAGTATTCTCAGCCTTAATTTTTCGACAGACGATTTCTTCGCCTTGATTCGCGACTGTTACAACGATCGAGCCGACAAATCCCCATATCAACGGCTAACCTTTGCGCTGTTGGGTGTGGCGACCCCTTCCGACCTGATTCAAGATAAAAGCCGGACTCCGTTCAATATCGGCCAAGCCATTCATCTGGCTGGGTTCCAACTTCAGGAAGCTCAACCATTACTCGCCGGATTAGCGGCTAAATCTAGTGATCCCCAAACACTATTAGCCGAAATTCTCCGCTGGACAGGGGGACAGCCCTTCTTAACCCAAAAGCTGTGTAAGCTGGTGCATGCTTCTCCCCACTACATTGCCCCTGGCACAGAATCCTCCTGGCTACAAAACCTGGTCATCGCCAAAATTGTCAATAATTGGGAGGCTCAGGATGAACCCGAACACTTGCGTACCATCCGCGATCGCTTATTACGAGATGAACGTCAGCGATCTCGCTTGTTAGGACTCTACCAACAACTGCTGCAAACCACTCAACTACCCATTGAAAACAGCCGTGAACATATGGAACTACGGCTGTCTGGGCTAATTGTCGAACGCCAGGGGTTATTGCGAATTAGTAACCCCATTTATCAAGCTGTGTTTAATCCTGCCTGGGTAGAAACTGAACTTGCCGCCCTTCGCCCCTATGCTGAAGCCTTTGCCGCCTGGATTGCCTCCGAGGGCCAGGATGAATCTCGATTACTGCAAGGGCAAGCATTACAGGATGCTCTGAAATGGGCGTCATACAAAAGTTTGAGCGATTGGGACTACCAGTATTTACGTGCCAGTCAGGAACTTGATAAGCGACAGGTTCAACTGGACCTAGAAACCCAACAGCAAGCCAATCAAATTCTGGCTGAAGCCCAACAGCAAGCCAAACGTACCATTCGCAAAGGATTGGCTGGATTAGTGGTAATGTCGATCGCGGCGATCGGCATCATCGTCTGGGCAAATACTGTTACAAAGGAAGCTCAAGATGAGACGGAAACTGCTCAGAAAGGTTTGGAACTAGAGAAGATCAGTGGGAAGGTTTTACGGCAATTTAAAACAGACGAAATCGCCACTTTATTGCTAGTGCTGAAAGCTGGACAGGACTGGCAAAGCAACAATAATATGCAGCCGTTTTCCAAAAGCTATCCCACTAGTAGTTTCATGGAAACATTGCAGATGATCCTTGATGATATTTATGAGCAAAATCGCTTCACTGGGCATCGGGGTCGAATTTACAGTGTCAGCCTTAGTCCAGACGGCACAAAGGTAGCCACCATCTCAGAAGATGGCACAGTTCGGTTATGGAACATGACTGGTCAGCTTTTAAGCCAATTTCCCATCAAGATCAATTGGACTGCCAAGATGACCATGAGTGTTAGCTTCAGCCCAAATGGCAAATACTTAGCCACTGCCTCAGAACAGGGTGTAGCTCGATTATGGGATTTATCTGGACGGGAACTAGCGCACTTCAAAGGTCATAAAGGGCAGGTTTGGTCAGTCAGCTTTAGTCCGAATGGACAACGATTGTTGACAGGGGGGGCAGACGGAATTGCTCGGATCTGGGATTTAACAGGAAAAGAATTGAGGCAATTGTATGGCCACCATCAAGATATTTGGGCGGCTAAATTTAGCCCAGATGGTCAACGGATTGCCACAGTGAGTGAAGATGGTACAGCTCGACTCTGGAATCTAGCTGGACAGCAATTAACACAGTTTAAAGGTCATCAAGGTGGTGTTTTTAGCCTCAGCTTTAGCCCCGATGGTCAACGATTAGCGACTACAGGTGCAGATAAAACAGTGCGAATCTGGAGTCTATCCGGACAATCATTAGCCCAGTGGAAAGGCAGCCGCGATCTGATATTTAGTGTTAGTTTTAACCCCAATGGGCAAACTCTAGCAACGGCTGGAGCTGATAACATGATCAAGATCTGGGATTTGTCTGGTGAACTGTTGGTGCAACTCAAAGGCCACCAGGGATGGGTGTATAGCCTTGCTTTTACGCCCGATCGCCTACATCTGATCTCAGCTAGTTGGGATAGAACAGTGCGACTGTGGAACCTAGCAAATTTGCAAGGAACTTCTCGTCAACAACTGCTCCAGATTAATGCCAGTCGTCAAGAAATTTGGAGTGTCAACTTTAGTCCTGATGGCAGAACGATCGCCGCTGCGGGTAAGGATGGGATTGCCCGAATCTGGCAGTCGTCTGGTCGTCAATTAGCTGCATTAAAGGGACACATTCAAGGCATTAATAGCCTTAAATTCAGCCCAGATGGTCAACTACTGGCTACTGCAGGACAGGATGGAACAATCCGGCTCTGGGATCCGACGGGTCGATCGCTCGCCAAATTTATTGGGCATCAGGGAGCCGTTTATGACATCGGTTTTAGCCCCACTAAAGAGCAGATTGCTAGCACAGGAAATGATGGCACTATACGAATTTGGACACTTTCAGGAAAGCTATTGGCTCAGTGGAATGCCAGCCAGAAGCCCATTTATAGTGTGAATTTTAGTCCTGAAGGAGAGCGATTAATTACAGCGGGAGCCGACGGCGTAGCTCACCTATGGAATTTGACTGGACAGCAGGTTGTTGAACTATCAGGACATCAAGGTAGCGTTTTAAATGCTTTATTCAATCCAGATGGAAATCGGATAGTTACGGTAGGAGCTGACAGTACAGTACGGCTATGGAACTTGTCGGGACAGCAGTTAAACAAATTCAATACTGATGGCAACACTTTAAATGTTAGCTTTAGCCCGGATGGACAGATTATTGCCAGCGCCCAACAGGATGGAACTGTGAAATTATGGTTAGTCACTGCCGGACAGCAGATCACGTCATTTCGCGGATTTCAAGGTTTAGTATATAGTGTTAGCTTTAGTCCAGATGGAAAATACCTCGTTGCTGCTGGAAAGGATGGTACGGTACGGCTATGGCGGATTGAGCAACTCAATGACCTACTAGATCGAGGTTGTACCTGGCTAAAAGACTATCTTGCCCTTCGCCCCAAAGAGGCAAGCCTCTGCTTCAAGTCGCCGCCAAATGGACTTTGATTTAGAGTTTCCGGAACGCAAATAGCAACGTGGTAAGAACAATCCATTAAGCCTGGGTCGCCTCCTACTTGTTGATCTATACCTTTTGATTCAGCGATAAAATAGTAGGTAGGTAGACCTGTTAGATCTGCTTCGCCTCTACGATGATTGCAGAGGGAAGAAAGGGGAGACCAATGAATAAACTTGTACTCATTTTGGCATTTATTGCGTTTAGCGGAACAAACGTTCTTGCGGCTGGTTTACCTAGGATAGATGAAGTCAAACCTGGGATGAGCGATCGTCTGGAGCTAACCTCAACCCACTTTGCTGATCCCCCTCCTGAACCACCGACTCGAGGAGGTAGTGATATTGGTTCTTGAGGACTTTCCGGTTGGTAGAGCTGGCTTTAGAATGTGTACACCATGCGGATGGCCCATTCCCAGATGGTGTTGGAGCGATCGTTATTTGGGTTGGTAACGACCATTAGCCTGGGACTGAAACTAATATTGTCATTAATCAAAAAGCTATAGTAAGCCTCCAAGTTAGTTTGAGTAGCATCCCCGATGTCGCTATCAATAAAGGGTTGTCCTAAGGCGATCCCAACAGTAGAACCAGGGATGACTAAGTTACGTACGGTCATCCCCACGGCCCAGGTTTTAGGATGTAGATCCAAATCGCGATCGAGTTTGTCGTTAAACCCATGATAGCCAGCAATTCCTAGCCGACCGAAGATAGCAAATTGCCGATTTAAGGCCCATTCTGTATTCAGCCCACCTGCTGAAATACTGGTGCCGTTAATTTTCGCTATTGTATATTGCAGTCGGACGACTAGATTTTTACTGAAGGCGTATTCCAGTTCTGTGCTGCCCTGAAATTTATCAGCGAATAAGCCGTGGTTGGGGTCTTCAGCGTTCGCCGCTACGTATAAAGCTCGTAGAGCCAGTGCTGGCTTAGGTTGCCAGGTTAATGCGGCACCCGCCCCTCCCGGACGATCGACCTGATTCTGAACAATTAATGGGTTATTGGCAAAAAAACTAGAGGCGAAATTAGTCGCTGAATCATTAGCAAAGCGGTTGTTGTCAATGAAGTCCCGAGGAGACAACCGTGCCCCTACAGTCAAATGCAGGTTAGTGCCCGCTGGAAAACTGTAGTAAAGCTTCCGAATCTGAGCTTGAGGGCTAACCGCTACATAGTCCAACCCACCGCCATCAGCTAGTAATCCCTCGGTTCCCAATAGATTCTGCTGCCGATCGTGGGCCAGACTAATCGCATCTCCGCCATTGTCACCCGCCTCTAGTTGGGTATGCAGTAAATCTTGTCCTGTGAAGCTGGTGAGAAAGTTGAGGCGAGTGCGAGTGACGATCGTTCCTGTGGCCTGACTGCCATCCGTAAGTACCCCGACAATTTGGCCAGAAAGCTTTGTGGTGGTAGAAAACTGTCGACGTTCATATTGCGTCAGTTGCTCATTCAGCCCATCAACTCGATGAAGCAGATTTTGGGCGATATCACCATACGCTTGCTGCAACTGTACCAGCGTCGCCAGATCTTCTTCAATTTGTTCTTGCTCTGTGCCAAAGCGTTCCTGTAAAAGCTCTAAAGCTTGACTAATTGCTGCTGCAAACTCGTTTCGAGTTAAAGGACGATTCCCCTGAAATGTCCCATCCGGAAAGCCCGCGAGCAACCCGTAGCGTTCAATCAGCGATCGTAAGGTTTGGTAGGCCCAATCCGTCGGCTGCACATCCTGACTGAGCGATTCTAAGGTTTGCACCTGTGCCATTGGATCATCGCCAGATGGCTGAAAGCAGGTTAACGGATCGGAACAGGGTGTTTGTTCATCTGGCTGAGCTTGGGCTACTAAAGGAGAGGAAAGGGGCACAACGGCCCTCACCATGTCCCCAGAGCCAGCTATTCCCAGAC
>DATNPU010000393.1:0-8575 GCA_036703105.1 Microcoleaceae cyanobacterium | reverse complement strand
TGCAGCTAGCAAAGGTAAGTGGAAAAGCTTAAATCCCATTTCTAAGCTAGAATGTGGTATTGATACTGCGAAGATCAAGAGCCTTAAAACAGTTTTTACTCTTTAATCAAGAATGTTAAATAGCTTTGCTCTTCCTACCCTCTGACTCCTGATTCCTGTTTTAAGCATTTGTAGAGAGCAAGGGAATACTCTCAGCCACGGGGTCTTTCACTGTAATATCTTGTTTTCTTGCCCAATATTCACTCAAGAAATGAATTTGCCTTAAGCCAACGATTAAATTTAAACCAGGCACAAAAATCCACCAAACAACTAAGGGTTCTTTCAACCCTTCTCGGCGATAAAGTTCGTTAACTGTTCGGTATAGCTTGAACTGGACAATGTAAATCCAAACGACGCCTAGCAGGGACAACCAACCAAACCATCCAGGAACATCGGGGTCAAGTATCCATAAGGCTTGGGGAATGGCTACGCCTAGTACAAACGGCAGTAAGCACAGCGTACCAGACCACCCATGACCGTTATAGCGGCGCAGTTCTTCTTGAATAATCCACTTATACCAGCCGTAGTAAAGGAGCAGTGAGGCGGCAGATAAGAGAATCACTCGCCAGAGAGGACGGGGTTTACCTAGAGGTTGAGCGGACATAAGCAAAGTCAACAATCAAACGAGAAAACTGAAGTTTTCTTATTTGTGTAACATTTCTTAATCTATAGAGCAAGGCGATCGCAACGCCAAATGCCGCCACAGTGCATATCAAGGCCAATCTATCTCAAGACAGATTGACACGAATATTACAAAACCGCTGAAATCTTTCTAGGGTTCTTCATGATGTTTCTACTATTAAAAAAGCTTTAGAAAAATCTGGTGACTTCTAGCTATAGTGAAGTCGTTTTAAAAACAAACTGCACGCCCTAACAACTAGCGACAAATCAAGAACGAGATGGTGTCAGCAATAAGCTTTCGGATGCAGCACTATGGTGTGACTGTATTAGCTGTTGTATTAGCAATGCTGCTGATGCTACTGCTCAACCATTGGGTCGCCATGGCACAGTCGCCTTTTTTGATGTTTTTTGGTGCAGTGATGGTCAGCGCTTGGTATGGTGGCATGGGAGCGGGACTTTTTGCCACCTTCTTGTCGGCGCTACTAAGTACTTACTTCTTTATCTATCCCACTTATTCGCTGCATCATGATGTGAGCGATTACTTGCGTGTCAGTCTGTTTTTGGTGGAAGGGATACTGATCAGTGTGCTGTGTGAGACATTACGCGCGACTAATCGACGGCTGGAAGTAAACTTGCGGAAGCTACGAGTTAGTGAGGAGCGTTATCGCCGTCTGCTCGATACCGCCTACGAAGGCATCTGGATATTGGATGTTCAGGGACGAATCAACTACGCCAATCAGCGAATGGCTCAGATGCTCGGCTATAGCGTTGAGGATATTGTGGGACGCCCCATTGTCGACTTTATGGATGAGGAGGTACGCAGTGACGCCAAGCAAAATCTAGAACGACGCAAGCAAGGCAAAAAAGATCAATATGACTTTCGGTTCTGTCGGCAAGATGGTTCTAAACTATGGACGATGGTCTCGACAAACCCGATTTTCAGTGAGAGGGGTGAGTTTCAGGGTGAACTTGCCATGATGACAGATGTGAGCGATCGCAAACAAACCGAGGAGGCACTGCGGCGCTCTGAAAGCCGCTTGCAACGGCTGTTTGACTCCAACATGATTGGAATTGCGTTCTGGAACGTAGATGGGTTTATCACCGACGCTAACGACGCCTACCTGAGGCTAGCTGGCTACACCCGTGAGGAATTCGCCAAACTAGGCCGGATTAGTTGGACAGAACTGACTCCCCCAGAGTACAAGCACTTGGATGAGCGAGCGATTCAGGAAACCCTGATAACTGGCGTTTCCAATGTTTACGAGAAAGAGTACCTTACCAGAGATGGCACGCGGGTATCCATTGTTCTCGGCGTGGCGCTGCTGGAAAACTCCCAGCACGATGGCGTAGCGTTTGTCCTAGACATCACGGAGCGCAAGCGAGCAGAGTCAGCACTGCGAGAAAGCCAAGAGCGGTTTCGCCAGATGGCAGAGACTATTCAAGATGTTTTCTGGCTCTCAGAACCCCAGGCACGCCAGTTGATTTATGTCAGTCCTGCCTATGAGCAAATTTGGGGACGCCGCTGTGAAGACTTAAAGGCAAATTTCAGGCAATGGTTGGATGCAATTCATCCCCTGGATCGAGAGCGGGTGCAAATCGCTTTCTTCGAGAACGTGTTGGAGGGAGAGTACGACGAGGAGTATCGCATCGTGCGTTCGGATGGGACAATTCGTTGGATACGCGATCGCGGTTTTCCCATTCAAGATAAGTCTGGAGAGGTACGCCGCGTTGCAGGCATTGCGGAAGATATCACCGAACGCAAGCAGGTGATTGAGGCACTGCGGGAAAGTGAAGAACGATTTCGCCAGCTGGCAGATATCACTCCTGTCCTGATTTGGATGTCTGGCGTGGATAAGCTGTGCATTTACTTCAACAAACCTTGGCTAGACTTTACTGGACGGACGATGGAACAGGAAATGGGCAATGGTTGGGCCCAAGGTGTTCATCCCGATGATTTCCAGTTTTGTTTAGACACCTACATCACGGCGTTTGATACCCGTCAACCCTTTAAAATGGAGTATCGGCTTAGACGCTGTGATGGCGAGTACCGTTGGATTTTCGATACAGGGATTCCCCGCTTCACCCCAGATGGCCACTTCCTGGGTTATATCGGTTCCTGTATTGATATTAGTGATCGCAAACGAGCCGAGGAAGAAATCGTCCAACTCAACCAATCTCTCAATCGCCGCATCAAAGAGCTAGAAACCTTACTGGACGTCATCCCTATTGGCATTGGCATTGCTGAAGATGCACAATGTCGCCAAATCAAGGTTAATCCTACTCTGGCTAAACAATTGAGGCTTTCTCCAGACGCCAATGCCTCCCTGAGTGCTCCGGAACAGGAAAAACCCAAACATTTTAAGATCTACCGCGATGGTCGCGAACTAGCCGCTGATCAGCTACCCATGCAGTATTGTGCCGCTCAAGGCGTCGAGATGGTGAATGTGGAAATTGATACTGTCTATGATACTGGAGACATCGCCCAGCATTTAGTGTCTGCTACACCACTGTTTGATGAGCGGGGTGAGTCCAGAGGATGCGTTGCGGCGTTTTTAGACATCACGGAACGCAAGCAAGCAGAAGCAAAAATTCGGCAACTTAACGAGGATTTAGAACAACGGGTCAAAGAGCGCACCGCCCAACTAGAAGCTGCCAATAAAGAATTAGAAGCCTTTTCCTATTCCGTTTCCCACGACTTGCGTGCACCCCTGCGTCATATTAGTGGTTTTGTAGAGTTGCTCCAAAAACACGCCCGGGCATCTCTGGATGAAACCAGTCAGCGTTATCTCACAATCATCGCCCAATCCACCAAACAGGCGGGAACACTGGTGGATGACTTACTCGCCTTTTCCCGGATGGGGCGTGCTGAAATGCGCTACAGCACAGTTCCCATGAATCAACTGGTACAAGAACTGCGACGCGACTTGGTTGAGGAAATCGGAGAACGTACCATCCAATGGAAGATTGAGGAATTACCCCAAGTACACGGCGACCCTTCATTGCTACGGCAGGTACTGCGGAATCTGATGGAAAATGCCGTTAAGTACACCGGCTACCGTGCCCAAGCGGAGATTACAATCGCTAGCACTGACAACGAGCATGAGATTGTTTTTTTCGTTCGGGATAATGGCGTAGGATTCGATATGCGCTACGTTCACAAACTTTTTGGCGTGTTTCAACGATTGCATAGTCCCCAAGAGTTTGAGGGAACTGGCATTGGACTCGCTAATGTCCAGCGTATCATCCAGCGTCATGGGGGTCGAACTTGGGCAGAAGGGGGGGTAGACCGTGGTGCGACATTTTACTTCTCACTACCGAAAGTTGAACGTTAAAAGGTTGAAGGTTGAACGTTAGAGGTTAAACCAATTTTTTAACCAACGTAGCGGCTTCGGCTTCGCTATACAACCTGCTAACGTTCAACCTTAAAAGGATTATAAATGCGAGAATTAAGACGAATTTTGTTAGTTGAGGATAATCCGAACGATATTGAGTTAACCCTGAGTGCACTGGCTGAAAATCGTCTAGCCAACGAAGTTGTCGTGGTGCGTGACGGCGAAGAAGCGCTAGATTATCTTTATCGCAGGGGAGTTTTTCGACTACGGATGGAGGGCAATCCTGTTGTTGTGCTGCTGGATTTGAAGTTGCCAAAAGTCGATGGGCTAGAGGTTTTAGGCCAGCTCAAATCCGACCCCCAATTAAGAATTGTACCCGTCGTGGTGCTGACTTCTTCCCGTGAGGAGCAAGACCTGATTAACAGCTATAACTTAGGAACCAATGCTTATGTGGTCAAGCCAGTCGATTTTCACGAATTTGTGGATGCTATCAAAGAAGTAGGGCTGTTTTGGGCTGTGGTTAATCAACCTCCACCAGGCTCTCTGCCCTCTCGACGCATTACATAGTCAGCAACGAGGTACAAGCCTGTGGCGATACTGCGTATCCTCCTACTCGAAGACAGTCTTCTTGATACAGAACTGATCCAGGCGAAGTTAACTGAGGGAGGAATGGCTTGCGAGTTAGTGCAAGTTGAGACCCGCACAGACTACCAAAGAGCCTTAGAAACCAATGCTTTTGACCTGATTCTTTCGGATTATTCTCTGCCTGCCTTCGATGGCATCTCGGCTCTGGAAATTGCACGAGCCATGTGTCCCGACGTGCCATTCATCTTTGTCTCAGCGACGTTGGGCGAGGAACTGGCGATTGAGTCATTGAAACGGGGTGCTACAGATTACGTCCTCAAGCAAAGACTAGACCGGCTTGTCCCCGCTGTCCAGCGAGCCTTACGGGAAACCAAGGAACGGATTGAGCGGCAACGAGCTGAGACGGCACTGCGCGAACTGGCAGCGGAGTTAGAACGACGGGTGGAGGAACGAACAGCTCAGTTAGCTCAGGCGAATGAGTCGTTACGAGAGGAAATTGCGGAACGCAAACGGACAGAAGAGCGATTGCGACTGCTGGAGTCTGTGGCAGTGACGGCTAATGATGCGATCGTGATTACCGAAGCGGAACCCATTGATCAACCCGGCCCCCGGATTATTTACGTGAATGAGGCGTTTACTCGCATGACCGGGTACAGTGCCAAGGAGGTACTGAGGAAAACGCCGCGAATTTTACAAGGGCCGAAAAGCGATCGCGCCGTGCTCGACAAAATTCGAGCCGCCTTAAAGCAATGGCAACCCATTGTGGTGGAGTTGATTAATTACCGCAAGGATGGCTCCGAGTTCTGGATGGAAGCCAGTATTGTTCCCGTTGCGAACGAACAAGGCGGGTACACTCATTGGGTCGGTGTACAACGGGATATCACCGAACGCAAGCAAGCTGAAGCAGCTCTGCGTCTTTCTGATCAAATCTTGACGCAAATGCCGGATGCCGTCCTGCTCACCAATTTAGAGGCCACTATTGAGAAGTGGACAGGCAAGGCAGAAGAGATTTTTGGCTACACGGCAGGGGAAGTACTAGGCAAGCCAGTGACGTTCCTCATGCGCCCGGATACGCAAGCCACAACCACTGCCAAGGTGATGGCAGCCATAGGGGAAGTGGGTACATTTTCCGGGGAAATTACCTGCGTGAGAAAAGATGGGTCTGAAGTTCCCATTGAAGTCACGGCTAAAACCCTCTACGACCGAGAGGGCAACCCTCTTGGTTTCCTTAGCATCAATCGCAACATCACCGAACGCAAGCAGGCGGAACAAGAACGGGCGCAACTGATTCGTGAACAGGCGGCTCGTCTAGAAGCTGAGGCACAAGGAGTCAAATCGGCATTCTTAGCAGAGGCTAGTACGGTTCTAGCGTCTTCCCTGGACTATGAAATCACACTGGCGAGTGTAGCTAAATTAGCCGTTCCCTTCATGGCTGACTGGTGTACGGTGGACATTTTAGAGGAAAATCAGAACATCCGTCGCGTTGCGATCGCCCATCTCGATCCAGTAAAAGTAGAGCTGGCGTGGGAAGTCAATCGACGCTATCCAGACCATTTTAATGCGGCTGTCGGGTTGCCGAGGGTATTACGCACTGGGCAAGCCACTGTAGCGTCTGAGATTCAGGACTCTGGACTGGTCGCCGTTGCCCAGGATGCTGAGCATCTGCAAATGCTCCGCGAATTCGGTTTAAAGTCTTGTATCGTTGTGCCCCTGCTGGCTCGTGGGCGAACCTTGGGAGCAATTACCTTAATCACAGCCGAATCAGGTCGTCTCTACAGCCCCGATGAACTGCCCCTAGTACAGGATTTGGCTCGTCGTGCCGCGATCGCAGTTGATAATGCACGGCTGTATCGGGAAACTCAAGCCGCGCAACAAATTGCCGAAAAAACGGCAGAGCGCAACGCTAGTTTGCAAGCACTCACCGCTGCCCTTAGTGAAACACTATCCTTGACACAAGTGGGTGAAGTGGTGGTCAATCAAGGATTGACAGCCTTGAATGCACGCGCTGGCTTGATTGCCCTGCTAACCGACCAAGATAAGACCTTGGAAGTGGTATGGACTGTGGGCTATTCGCAGGAACTGCTCAACACTTGGAGCCGTTTCCCCATCAGTACCGCCGTACCGCTCACTGATGCTGTAAAGACGAAGCAACCCATCCTGCTCGAATCTCGTGAAGATTGGGCTGAGCAATACCCAAACATCAGTGCCTCCAAGCACATTAATCCCGATTATCATGCCTGGGCAGCGCTCCCACTGATTATCGAGGGACGTGCAATCGGCGCAATGGGCTTTAGTTTTTTGAACGCTAAAACCTTTAGCGAGGAAGATTGTGCCTTTATGTTGGCTCTGGCGCAGCAGTGTGCTCAAGCGATCGAACGCGCACGCGCCTACGCCGCCGAACGACAGGCTAGAGCAGAAGCAGAAGCGGCTAACCGCATGAAAGATGAATTCCTAGCCACTCTCTCCCATGAGTTGCGCACACCCCTTAATGCCATGTTGGGGTGGACTCAGTTGCTCCGTACCCGGAAGTTTGATGAGAGCAAAATGGTTCGGGCGTTGGAGACGATTGATCGCAACACAAAATCCTTGGCAGCGCTGATCGAAGATATCTTGGATGTTTCACGAATTATGACAGGTAAGCTCAATCTGTCTGTCGCCCCCTGTGAACTGGTATCTGTGATTACAGCCGCCGTTGAGACGGTACGCCCTGCCGCTGAGGCAAAGACGATTCAACTGGAGTGTTTCCTCGCTCCAGCCGCTGGGCCAGTCTGGGGGGATGCCAACCGCTTGCAGCAGGTGGTGTGGAATTTGCTCTCTAATGCTATCAAGTTCACACCCAAGGGAGGGCGAGTTGAAGTCAGGCTATATAGGGTTGACAAGTTTGCTGGTTCTTCAGAGTTGCAGGACGGTTTAAACGTTGAAGGTGGGAAAGTTGAAGGTTCTAATCAATCCTCAAACCTACCCACTGATTCAGAAGCTCTACTGGAGCAGAACTTTTCCTCTACAGAACAACCTTCCAACCTGCAATCTGCTAACTCTTATGCTCAGATCCAAGTCATCGACACAGGCAAAGGGATTTCGCCTGATTTTCTGCCCCATGTGTTTGAGCGCTTTCGCCAAGAGAATAGCAGCACTAGTCGCTCCTATGGCGGGCTGGGAATTGGTCTGGCAATTGTCCGCTACCTAGTTGAACAGCACGGCGGCACTGTTCAAGCGTTCAGTCGAGGCGAGGGAATGGGAGCCACGTTTACAGTGCAGCTGCCACTCTGGAGTAGTCCGAGCAAATCCACGCCTCCATCATTAGTTCAGCCAACGGTTGGAAGGGTTGCTAGTACTGACACCCCACTGGCGAAAGAACCAACAGCCATCCGGGGCAACCCCGTTAGTGCAACGTGGCAAAACCTAGAGGGGGGCATTTCTACACAACCCGTTAAATCTGCGCCCTCAGACAGCTTGCGGG
The DNA here is from genome assembly GCA_036703105.1 of Microcoleaceae cyanobacterium. GTDB lineage: Bacteria > Cyanobacteriota > Cyanobacteriia > Leptolyngbyales > Leptolyngbyaceae > Pantanalinema. The sequence goes on along the minus strand of DATNPU010000393.1, from coordinate 538 downwards.
TGCTGATTGTTGATGATGAAGCTGATGCCAGAGAGCTGCTGAGTACCATCCTTGAACAGAGTGGAGTACAGGTCATAGCCGCCGCCTCCGCTCAGGAAGCCTTGCATTGGCTCTCCCAGTCACAAGCCGATGTGCTGGTGAGTGATATCGGGATGCCTAATGTGGACGGCTATACTCTCATGCGGCAAATCCGTAACTTGGAAGCTGAGCGAGGTGGACACATTCCCGCGGTAGCTCTAACAGCCTATGCGAGGGAGAGCGATCGCATGGCTGCTTTAGAGGCTGGTTTCCAGGTACACTTAGCCAAACCTTTTGACCCTGATGAGTTAGTCAAGCTGGTAGCAAAGTTGGCTAGAGTCAGACTAAGTAACTTTAAGGAGCTTTAATATTTTCCTAAGATTTGTGTTGTTTGAGTAAAGTTCAGCAATCAAAGTGGATCTATACCTTTAGATAGATTATTCTCTAATTATGAGCTGCTAAGGAGCATTCTTCTAAAGAACCTAGCTTAGGGCCATTAAACAGACCGCATTATTTGTAA
>DATNPU010000376.1:0-22425 GCA_036703105.1 Microcoleaceae cyanobacterium | reverse complement strand
TCCGCTCTCACCCCAGAGGAGAGAAAAAGAAAGTCCTCAAACCCGAACGGCAAAAAGACAAACCTCACGTCTCCACTGCTCGATTGCTGAGTGAATCGAAATCTAAAAAAGCTAAAAAAGTACCTTGAAAGGGCTGGATCCTAGAACTTAGTCCTGACTTCTCCAGAACTGTTCTGAAAACGCGATCGCTGGATGAATTGGTGCTTTGGGCTTGGTTTTGAGCACCATGCCAGTTTCATGTAACAACCGGTCACCTTTCGCGGAGTTGCACTTCTCACAAGCGGCGACCACATTGTCCCAGGTATGGCTACCCCCTTTGGAGCGAGGAATGACGTGATCCAGTGTCAAGCGCTTGGTGCTGCCGCAGTACTGGCAGGTGTAGTGGTCACGCCGGAAGACTTCTCGCCGACTGACGGGAGGCACTTTCCAATGCCGCTCTGGATTGCCACTCGTTAGGCGAATGTGCTCAGAAATTTGTAGTACAAGGCTAGGAGAACGGACTTCCCACTGTTGAGTACTGCTGAAGTCTAAGGCTTCCGCTTGCCCTGTCACCAGTAACACGATCGCTCGCTTAATGTTGATGCGGGCTAACGGCAAGTAGTTCTTGGAGAACACGACGACTTGGTTCTGTAATATGGCTGGTTGCTGCCTCTGTGGTTCATTTGGCATCGATTTGCTCCTCAAAAAATTATCCCCACCTCTGGCGATCAGAAGCGGGGATTGGGGCGGTGATACACGTTTCCCGATGTCGGTGTCAGGTTGCCCTGCACCTCCCGCTGTTGATCCATTGCTCCGGATGGTTCCATCCAGCAATAGCTGTAAACACGCTGCCGTTGCCAGAGCCAGCGTCACAAAGCTGCGCAATTCTCGCCCAGGAAGACAGCATCAATGCGTCGTTGTCCCAACCTCGATCGGGCCAATCAGAGATACTGTATAAAGTGGCGAGAAGAATGCGTTTCATGGCAGGCTGTAGTATTGGAATGATAAATTTAGCTGTTTATATACTACATTTGTAGTATCAATTTGTCCACCTGTTTTTGAGTAGATGGCGCAGTAATGGCTACAGATAGCTAAGGGACCACTCCGGAGGAGCCTAGTTTAATTTCTTCAAATTCTGGGAGTGTACCGAGTTTGCGGATGGACACGTTGACATCCATCCCTAAATAATCCTCTGCATTACCAAACCAGGAACCAGATAAAGGAATGACCTGCCCTGGATGGCGGGCGATCGCAACGCGCAGTAGATCAAATCCGGCGGTAATCCGATTAGTAGGATCATAAGCCCGCCAACCCGCCCCCGGTAAATAGACCTGTAACCAGGCATGGGTGGCCCCCGACCCTGTCATGCCAACTTCACCCCCATCCAAAGCGGCATCATAGAGGTAGCCACTGACAAAACGACAGGCAAACCCCAACCGCCGTAACGCTTCAATCATCAACCAGGCATAGTCTCGGCAAGTCCCCGACTGGGAGCGCAACGTCTCACCTGGAGACTGGGTTCCTTCTACTTCGCGCGCTTGATACGTTAGAGTATGGCGGATAGTATCCATCATCCGTTGCAACACATCGAGCGTGTCATCTTGATCACCAATGACAAAGCTTTTGGCCCAAGCCGCGACACTACCATCCGGATCCTCGGCATGGGGACGCAGAAACACTGATAAATCGATCCATTCATCGGGTGTGTATTGGACTGGGACTTCTTTCGCTCGGGGATCAAGGGGAAATTCCGCGATCGTTGGAATGCCAAAATGTTCTGCTCGGACTTGATAGGTCACCCTCAGTTCTGTAGCGAGTTCACTAAATTCCAGTAATGCCACATTATTTGAGAGGGTATCCATCATCCAGCGAACTTTAGCCGGAATATTGGTTTCGAGCGAATAGCTTAAGAGCCGTCCAGCAAAGCCAACACTGGGCAGAAAAATGGCCCGATGTTCCCCAAATGTGACTGGATTTTGATAGTGGTAAGTCGTGGTATGTTTGAGTTCGTAAATAACACTCATGGTGACGGTTCCTACTATTCTGTTGAGTTGGAATTGCCAAAATCCTAGTTACACCTGTTTCATTCAAAATTATCTCGTACCCAAACTATAGAAGCGAGATCTTAATGGGATTGTTGCATTACTTGCCCTAATCACACGTATCAAACAATTCCTTTTGGTTGGTTTAGCCGGAAAGATCAACCAGATAAGTAGTAAGTGTTGCGTCCTCGTCTTTTGGCTTCGTAAAGTGCTGCATCGGCGGTAGCGACCAGTGTTTCTAATTCCTCCTGTCGAGCAGGAATAGCGGTGGCAATGCCAATGCTGACTGTGATGGATTGACTAACGGCTGAACTGGTATGTTCAATGGCGAGCTGTTGAATGGCCGATCGAATGGCTTGAGCAACTTGGATCGCTCCATCGGATGATGTTTGGGCAAGAAGTACTGCAAACTCTTCTCCCCCATAACGAGCCACTAAGTCAGCAGAACGCTTGACCGTTTGTTGAATGGCGGTGGCCACCTGACATAAACAACGATCGCCAGTTTGGTGACCATAGGTATCGTTGTAGAGCTTGAAGTAATCCACATCCAGTAGCAAGAGTGATAACGGCTGTTGTTCTCGTTTCATCCGTTGCCATTCCTGCTGGAGTCGCAGATCAAAACAGCGACGGTTAGCAATTTGAGTTAAACCATCCAAAGTTGCCAGCCGCTCTAACTCATTATTCATTGTTCCCAAACGGTAATAGAGTTCAGATTGCTGAATCGCGATCTCGACTTGGGTGGCCAGTTGTAGCAATAATTCCCGCTCTAGAGGTTGCCAGTAGCGAGGCCCTTGGCAATGGTGGGCCACTAGTAAGCCCCAGAGCATATCACCCTGCCAGATTGGTACAATCAGTTTCGCTTTAACCTGAAGCTGTTCTAGCAGTTCAATATGGCACTGACTCAAGCCAGCCGTGTAAATGTTGTCCCGTGCCTGAATGGCGCGCTCGGAGTACGCCTGTTGATGATTTTCGACAAAATAGGTATCTCGAATTTCCATGTTGAGAATAGAGTCCCAACTGGGGGCAACGGATTCTGTGACGACAACTCCGCTCCAGTCTGAGTTAAAGCGATAGATAATCACACGATCGCATTGCAGAAAATGCCGAACATCCGTCACAGTTGTGTTGAGGATGGTATTGAGATCAAGCGATTCACGAATATGTTGAGCGATCGCAGAAATCATCTGTTCCCGTTCTGCCTGATGCCGTAAGTTAGCTTCTGCTTGCTTCTGAGCCGTGATATCCACAAACGTAGTAACGGCCGCATAGGGAGCTAATTGACCGGGATGAAATAGAGGTTGCGAGTTAATGGCAATCCAGGTGAGGCTGTCATCTGGTTTATGTACCCCCATAATGACGTTGGATTGAGGGACACCGGTTTGCAGCGTTACTATGGCTGGATGGGTTTCGCCCGGAAACGGTGAGCCATCAGCATGAATCGCTCGCCAACGAGGGTCAATAGATGATCGACCCATAATTTGATCCTGGGTGAGACCGAGAATTTTCTCGGCACTGGCATTGCAAGCTGTGATCTGCCCATCCGCCTGCTGGAGTACTACCCCTTCTGCCATGACGGTGATCACGGAGCGATAGCGGTCTTCACTTTCTCGTAACGCTTGTAAGAGGGTATTTTTCGATTCAAACTCACTTGCCAGTTGAATTGAAGCGGTGAGGAACCCGGCCATAAGTTGTAGAGTTTGGATATCCTGTTCGCTAAAGGTCGCTGGAGCCTGAGCAAATACTTTGAGTACGCCAATGCAACCCGCCGATGTGATGAGAGGAACCACGACCATCGATCGCACTCCGATGCGGTGACAGGACTCTAAATCAACTCGTGGCTCAGTTTCCACATCATTACAATGCAGAATTTGGCTAGTTGCCACACAGTGTCCAGAGAAACTGGTCGCAACGTTTAATCGTAAGCCAATGAAGGCAGTCGCGATCCCACTAGCAGCCCGGTAAACTAACTCATCACCTTCTACCAGTTCAATCACAGAGCCAGTCGCGTGCGTCAGTGCTTGAGCATGTTCGACAATCAATGCCATGACGGCATCGAGATCAGAATGATTTAGAGCGATATCCTGTTGCACTGTAATAATCGTGGCAAACCGCTCGGACTTCTGCCGCAATGCTGCTTCTACCTGTTTCAAGGCCGTAATGTCTTTCTCATTCACTAAAATTGAGGATTTGCCGGTGATCGGATCATTGACCCGGCGGGCCTCAATCCCATGCCAACGCTGACCTTCTGAGGTGAAAACCTGAGTTTCCGCACTGAAAGCCTCTCCAGCTAGCAGCGCAGCCATCGCTCGCTCTCCCACGATTGCATCAACAAAATGACGCAAAAAGGCATTTTCTGGCCCCAGGTTAGGCTGAGTCGTATCACCATAACACTGCAAAGCTGCCGGATTTTGTAATAAAGGTGTTCCTTCTAACGTGTAGAGCGAAATCATCACGCTGGTATGCCGTAAGGCTTCGATCGATCGCAAGGTGTCTTGATCAATTTCGTGACTCGTTGCGATCGTGCCTTCCACCAGCATCACCAATTGTCCCGACTCCAGCCTGAGGCCAGAGCAACGGCATTGTACCGAAACGGGTTGTCCGGCCGGATAAAATGTCCATTGCTCTATGAGGGTTTTGCCTTGCTCAAACTGCTGTAAATAGTTTTGTAAGCGAATCCGGGTCGATTCCGACACATCACTAAAGTCGCGACTGAGGAGTTCATCCCGGCTAGTGGCATTCCAGAGGGGCAGAGCGGCATGATTGGCCCAGCGCATTTGCAACTGCTCAATGTCATAGACCCAAACTGGATTTTGCAGAAAATCAAACGCTTTCAGGGAGAGCATGTCTCCACTCTCTGGATCCACCCCATTAAGCCACTGCTGGGATGATTGGTGAGCGGGTACAGGCTTGGTTTTGCAACCATGAGAAGAAGGATCACTTTGAGAGTGCCGCCATCGATCGCGGTGGATAGTCGGCGGATGACTGAGAGAGCGAATCTTATATCCCAGTTGCATAGCTAGATGCCGCAATACCTGATGCTCAAGAATATCCCATTGCCGTGAACTACCGCATTGATGCGCAATCAATAGTCCCCAAAGTTCCGGTAATTGGCTGTGATCTTCAGCGGGCAGCAAAACCGGCACAACTAGATTGGCTTGCACCTGAAGCCGAGTTAACAATTCCAGGTAACAAGGTTGGAGATTGGCTGTTTCCCGATCGGCGATCGCCGTTGTTTGCCCTTGCTGGTAGAGTAGATGCCATTTCGTCGCGAAACAAGGATCGTAGATCAGTTGCCCTTGAATGGGTAACCAGCCTGACTGCACGGACTCTGCAACCACGACTCCATCTCCACCAGGCAGCAATTGATAAACCAGGACGCGATCGCTGGCTAAAATCTCTCTAGCTTTCGCGGTTACCATTGTCAAACTTGCATCCAGATCAGGACTAGACTGAATCTGTTGCAAGAGGTTCGTAAGCGGTTCCAAAACCTGTTCTAAACAAGCCTGGGCATGACGAAACGGCATAGTGGTACTACGTAGATGCAGGAAGTATCTGTAGTATTCACCACAGCACTTGTCAGAATTGAAAGGGATTCAGGAATTTACAAGAATTGTTAATATTTATGACCCTATGGCTAGCTCAACCTCCCACATGGATCGCAGGACGTTGCTCTGGATCCTTCTCAGCCTTACGGAGAACCTCGCGCGTGACCACCGCTATATCGCCTTCCCCAAATAGAATGAACCGGAGCAAGTATTGAATCGGATTACCCTCGACCCAGCCAAAATAGGCATGAGGCGTTTTGTCGGTTCGATCGCGGATGGATAACAAAATTGCGGCGATCGTATTCGGCACCGCGGCTCCCTCAGCCCTCAAGATGCGGTACTCCCCCACCATAACCCCGTTAACCCGGACGGTATTCGCAAACTCTGAAGCATCAGCAATGTGCACTTCTAGAAATAGCACCTCATCGGCGATGGGAATATGATTATCCTCCCGGACTTCCTTTTCTTTTAAGGAGTATTCCTCAACATCTCCAACATTCAATCGATTGGCAATCAGGCGAATAGTCGTTTGGCCCGCTTCTGCAATAAACTGCTGAGCCATGTCATCCATTTCCACTTGGTCGACCCGCAGTTCTGTCGATCGCCAGACCCGCGAAATCAACGAAGTGGCGATGATCGCACTAATGAAAAATGCAGCAATTCGCACCCCTTCAGGTCGCTCAACAATGTTGACGATCGTCGTATAAACAAAGACTAAGGTAATGATGCCGAACGAGATCCAGGCTCGTTTTGTGCCATGCCGCCGCGACGAGAGCGTTACGGCTACCGCGGCCGAGGTCATTAAAACCAGCACTCCGGTCGCGTATGCTCCTCCCTGGGCTTCAACATTGGCTTGAAAGAAGATGGTAACGATAAAGGCAATGGTAGTGTAAACCAAAACGAGGGGCCGGGTTCGGCGAGTCCAGTCGGGTGCCATGCCATAACGCGGTAAATAGCGCGGCACAATATTTAATAATCCTGCCATCGCCGATGCGCCAGCAAACCACAAAATGGCGATCGTGCTTAAGTCATAAACTGTGCCAAACGCATTTCCTAAATAGCGATGCGCGATATAGGCCAATGCCCGCCCACTAGCTTCCCCTCCCGCTTGAAACTCGGCTGCCGGAATCAAGAGTGTGGTGACGAGGCTACTGCTGAGGAGAAAGAAGCTCATAATTAATGCCGCAGTAGTCAGTAACTTCCGAGTATTGCGGATCCGGCCAGTCGGGTATCGTTCTGTGTCACTGTCGCGGCCCTTAACGAGTGGCATCACAACCACTCCTGTTTCAAATCCTGATAGCCCTAATGCCAGTTTTGGAAAGAGTAGAATGGCCACTGCTAACATCGCCAAGGGATTACTATGGCTGGCTAACAAGGTATGTTGCCAATCTGTAATGACAGTAGGTTGAGCAATAATATGAGCCGTCCCAACCCCGATCGTAATCAGATTCAATAGGAGATAAGTACCGACCAAAAAAATTGCTAACCCAATCGCCTCTTGAAATCCCCTCAGAAATACGGCTCCTAGAACGGTGATCAGGACCAGCGTAATGGCGATCGTCTGACCATGCAAGATATCTGGAGCGAGGGGATTTTCGATAATATGGGCTGTGGCATCGGCGGCTGACAAGGTAATCGTAATAATAAAATCAGTAGCGACGAAGCCCAATAGACAAAGAACAAAAAACTTGCCTTGCCACCAGGGTAAAAGATGTTCTAGCATCGCCACAGAACCTTCGCCATGCGGGCTTTTAGCCGCAACCCGTCGATAAATGGGTAACGCCCCAAACAGGGTAAGTAGGACTAAGATTAATGTTGCTAATGGAGAGAGCGCTCCTGCGGCCAAAGCCGCAATTCCAGGCTGATACCCCAAGGTTGAAAAGTAATCAACCCCGGTGAGACACATGACCTGCCACCACACATGTTTTCGATGGACTTTCTCGTTGGGATAGGGACCTTCACGAGTTTGCTTATCCTCCTCCAGCAACCAGCGCATCAATCCACGGTAGTACTTGTTTGAGTGAATTACGGGAGCCATTGCTCTCTCCTCATTGCTTAGACCTGACCTTTAGAATACGTCTCTGTAGCCGTAAATCATCTTAATCTCAGGTTTAGCACTTGGCTCGTCACTCCAAATATATTTAATTCAGATAGAAAAATTCAATTACTTAACGATTCTCTGTTATGACACTGGGCTGTATACCTCTACCAGCTAAAATTTTGATCTGATGGAATGCGCAATCCCTATAGCCTCAGGAAACCCAAACAGGCGAAGCGATCGAGCATCCTACTGGATCAGACGCGGCAGTGGCCCTCCATCACTGTTTCGGGTTCCGATGAAGTGAAGTGAAGGGGGAGCGTAACGATAAAAGTACTACCCATTCCTTCCTGACTTTCGACCTGAATCTGCCCATGTAGCAGATCAACACATCGTTTAACGATCGCTAACCCTAATCCTGTTCCCTGAATCTTGCTGACATTTCCCGCTCGATGGAAAGCTTCAAACAGTCGTGGCTGATCTAGCTCGGGAATGCCAATGCCTTGATCTTGAATGCGGATCTGCGCGTAACTTCCCTGACACCGCAACGTGAAGTGAATTGTGCCGCCGTTGGGAGAATACTTAATGGCATTAGATAACAGGTTGTCTAGAATATGCTGGAGAAAAGCAGAGTCCGTTCTGGTCTGGGTAGAATTCGCTTCCACGGAAACCAGAATGGGATGAGAAATTCCTTTGGTTAACTGAAAAGTTTCAATAATTTCACGACAAAATTTTTCTAAATCAAGCAGAATGTAATTCACTTCTACTTGTCCGGTTTCAGTTCGCCCTAATAGCAAAATTTCATCAAGCAAGTGCAGAGTCTGGTCGATCGAACTGTGGATGCGTTCAAAATACTTTTTCTGCTTCTCTACGGGCAAATCGCAATCTTCTAAGACATCCACTGCAAAGCTAATCGTTGAAATCGGATTACGAAACTCGTGAGAGACCATCGAGATGAAACTATTTTTCATCTGATTCAGCTCTTGTTCTTTCGTCAGAGATTGCCGAATTTCTGCTTCTGCTCGCTTCAGCTTACTAATATCTCGACCTTCTACAATCAGTAAGCTAATATAGCCATTTTCATCGCGGAGCGGCTTAATAGACACATCAAACCACCATGAGGTGCCTCTAAGGGCACGAGCTTGTAATTCAGCCCGAAGCGTTTCTCCCTGGGCCGCTTTCTGGACAGCAGTCTTTAGCCAGGACTGGGATGAGGCGATCGTCTGCCAGCAGGGAGCGGTCCAAATCGGGGTGTTGATGATTGTGTCATTTTCAAAACCACTCACCTCGCGAGTCACCTGGTTGATGTCTAAAATCATTCCATCCAGGTTTAATAGGCTCATAAATTGAAAGGTTTGATTAAACACGCCTCGAAAGCGATGTTCACTTTCCTGAAGCCGCCGCAGAATTTGCGATCGCTCAATCGCATAACTCACCGTTTTTAGCAGGAGTTCTGAAGACAGCTGTCCTTTAACCAGGTAGTCCTGCGCTCCTTGGGCCAGCGCTTGTCGAGCGATCGTCTTATCTTGCAATCCCGTCAGGATCACGATCGGTAAATGAGGCACAGCGGCGCGTACCTGAGCTAAGGTATCCAATCCTTGAGAATCAGGTAAGGACAAATCAAGTAAAATCACATCAAACTGAAGCGTCTGCAATTGTTCGAGGGCAAGACTAAGACGCTTAACGTGAGTGACTTGCCAACACTCCGCCTCATCGCTATCCTGCAATAGTTCTATCAATAATGCCACATCGGCAAGATTATCTTCTACTAACAGGGTAGCGATCGTTTCATCACCCATATCCTACCTACACGTCATGATTTAGAAGCATGATCTCAAAGCCATTCGTTGACTTCTCACTAGGTGTTGAAGTCTATATTTTTTAGTGAAAAGCTAAATTTTCCCCAGCACTATAGTAATTCTCCTCAAAAAGCATTTACTTCTCCTATAGTCTTAGAAAAACTTAACTCTGCTCGGGAGGAAGTTCAACTAAGGCTAGCCAGAAGTGCTCGATCGACTTAACTACATTAACAAACTGCTCTAGTTCAATGGGTTTGACTAGGTAGCAATTCACATGAAGCTGATAACTTTTGAGAATATCGGCTTCATCTGAGGAGGTTGTTAAAATGACGACAGGGATACTCATTAAATTTGCATCGGCTTTGATTTCCGCTAGTAGCTCTCGACCACTTTTCTTGGGTAGGTTCAAATCTAGCAAAATAATGTCAGGACGGGGTGACTCTAGATATTTTCCTTTTCGATAAAGAAAATCACTGGCTTCAACTCCATCTCGCACTAAGTATAACTGATTTAAAAACTTACTCTCGCTCAAGGTCTCTTGAATTAAAACGGCATCACTGCGGGAATCTTCAACCAATAGAATGTTGAGCAATCTAACGTGGGGCATCGCTTTCAGTTCTAGTAACGATCGGTATTGTAAACAAGAAGGTGGCCCCCTGTCCTAACTGGGACTCAACCCAAATTTGGCCTTGGTGTCGTTCAATAATTTTTCGACAAATTGCCAATCCTAACCCTGTACCGGCATATTCATCGCTGGTATGTAGGCGTTGAAAGATGCCAAAAATTCTTTCTGCATATCTAGGCTCTATACCAATTCCATTATCCCGAATTGAGAATACCCAGGCGACCTGATTTTCGGATGCTGACATGTTACCGCCTGGACTAGGAGAGTCTGTTCTAAGCCGTAATAAACGCTTTTCGGCAGAGATATGGATCTGCGGTGAGACTTCACTCCGATACTTCAGGGAGTTGCTAATTAAGTTGAGGAACAGATGGCTGAGTTGATTGGGGTCTGCGGTAACGGTGGGCAGAGGGGCAACAGTAATTACAGCTTCAGTTTCAGCGATCGCGACTTGCAAATCTTTTTGCACCCGTTCCGTCAGAGCATTGCAATCAACCGGTTGCAATTTTAATTCATACCGCCCAGCTCTAGAGTAGGCCAGCAAATCTTTAATCAGTTGTTGCATCCGAGTTGCCCCATCCACAATGAACTCGATGTACGTGTCGGCCTTGGCATCGAGTTGTCCTTGATACCGTTTGGCTAGCATTTGCGTAAAGCTAGTAACGGCACGTAGTGGTTCCTGCAAGTCATGGGAAGCGACATAAGCAAACTGCTCTAGCTCCTGATTCGATCGCTGCAATTCATCTGCTAGTTGTTGCAGTTCTCTCGTTCGTGCTTGTACTTGCCGCTCTAATTGATCTCGTGATGTTCTCAAGGCTTGCTCGGCCTGTTTTTGTACAGTGATATCCTGGGACATTGCCATCCCCAGTTTTACCTCTCCCTGGTCATCATACACAGGCAAGCAATTCAATCGATAAACGCGATCGGCAAATGGTATTTCGATCACATGGGCATGGCCTGCCAAAGCCGCTCGGTAATACGATTCAAGGACTTGACAGATGCCTGATGGCAGGGCTTCCCAGATAGTCTTACCTTCTAAAGCCGTACGATCGAAGCCAACTTCAGCTAATCCCTGACCTTCGGCCAGTAGGTAACGTAGCTCGCGATCGAAGAGTAATACCGCTCCATTGGGAAAATTCTGCACCAAAGTCCGGTAGCGAGCTTCACTCTCTCGGAGAGCGGCTTCTGCCCGTTTTCGTTCAGTAATGTCGAGAAAGGCACCGACACTCCCTCGGGGTCGTCCGTGTTCATCAAGCAAGGGCGCAGCATATTCCAACAATGTTACCGCTGTGCCATTCTGCCAAACCACCTCAACTTCTACATCGCGAATTTCAATGCCGTGAGTTGCCGCATATTGTAACGGTAACTCTTCCGCGGCCATTTCCTGCCCATTTTGGTAAACCTTAAAATTGCTGGGCCGTTCTGGTTCTGGCGCACTGAGAGAAGCGTTAGCGGTCGTTGGGATATTCAACACTTGGGCAAAGGCCGGATTCACCCGAATCTGGCAACAGGCTGGATCATCAGCAATCCCAATCCCGATCGGAATCACATCTAGTAAGGTCTGTAACTCAGTCACCCGCTGTTGAAGGGCCTGATTCAACTGAAGGATTGCTGCCTCAGCTTGCTTCCGTTGGGTAATATCTTCCGAGAACACAATAACGCCACCAATTTCCCCTGTGGCCGTGTACCAGGGACGAACTTCCCAGCGAATCCATTGCTGAGTGCCATCAGCCCGCACAAACAAGTCTTCGTCACACTTCTCGATCGCTCCCGCTAAACACCGTTGATGAATTTCTCGCCAGCGATCGGGAACTTCAGGAAAAATCTCGTAGTGTGATTTGCCAATCAAAAAGTCAACCGAACGAAGATGATAATCCTCTGCCCACCGCTGGCTCGTGATGACATAACGCATCTCTAGATCGAACATAGCGATACCCGCAGGGGCATACTGCGCGAATAATCGTAGGAGGGATTCTCGCTCCTGTAAGATGGCTTCAGCCCGTTTGCGTTCTGTAATTTCCTCACAAATCGTACTGATGCCAATGACCTGATTACCTTCCTTAAGTGGCAGAAAGCTTTCTACCCAAGTTCGTTCTACACCCGGTTGAGCCGGGGTTGCACCCGTGATTTCAACATTGAGGAGTGGCTCTCCAGTTTCTAAGATCGGTCGTAACAGTTGCTCCGCTGTATCAGCTAGCTCAGGCAGTACTTCGCGAATTGTGTGGCCAAGATGAGCTTCTATTGGCAGCCCATTCATTTCTGCCAATCGCTGATTAATCCGAACAAAACGCAGTTCAGGATCCAATACATTTAACCCGATCGGAGCGGACTGATAAATCGTTTCAATTTCCGCCAGTTGCCGTTGAATTTGACTCTGCCTGTCCCGTAAGACTACTTCTGCCTGCTTGCGATCGGTTATATCACGCAACGCCGAAACCCTGACCGTGCGCCCCTGATAAACGCTCTGCTTACCAATCACCTCCAAGTTGATTCGTGAGCCATCCTGCTTCAGCCCAGTGATTTCATACGGCAGCTCATATTGACTTTCGATATGCTGTAGAGCGGTTGCTAAAGATTCATCGGTGAGGAAATCGGCTACTGGCTTACCCATAACATTGGCCAGGGAATAGCCAAACATTTTGGCAAATCCGGGGTTGGCATTAATGATGCGACCATCCTCTTGAATAATCACACCCTCAAACATCACGTCTGCTAAAGCATAAAATTGTATCTGACTTTCTTGTAGAGCCTGTTCTGCTTGTTGGCGTTCAGCTATTTCTACCCGAAGAGACTGCTCCAAATCCTTTATTTCCTCAGTTTTTGCCATTAACTGAGCGGTTAATGCTTGATTCAGTAGACCCAAGGCTGCTTCTGTTTGTTTGCGTTCTGTAATATCTCGATTTGTGTTAATGACAGCGGTAATCTCTCCAGCTTTTCCTCCAATTGGGGAGAGCATATATTCGTAATCACGATTGCCATCAACGGTGGTATAACTAATTTCTCCTGTAACCGCAATTCCCGACTGAAACACCAATTCGCGTTGAGCATCATAGCGCTCCATTGTTTCTACAGGCAAATTCATCTCCGCAGGCAAATTCAGGTCGCGCCAGGTTTTACCCAATATATCAACCACTTGTAACCCGAGTGCAGCTCCCCCGGCCGGATTAGCATATTGATAGTGTCCGGTACGATCGAAGATGTAGATCGGATCGATCGCCGCTGCAAAAAGTTGGTCTAGCCAAGCGATCGATTCTGAGAGCGAGGGTTTGAGACTGGCCATAATGCAATTTCTAGGGAGCACGGTAGGTATCATTGTGATACCACTAACCTATCAAAGCCACATAGGATGTGCTTTAAAAGTGCTGAGTGCTGAGTGCTGAGAATATGTAGTAGATCACGATCGGATCATTAGAATAGTGGTTGCAGCATCACCAATAGTAGCAACCCCACTAGGTCAGAGCCTAATGGGGTGAGTTGCCATAATTGTTTTAGCAATCTGATTCGCCTTACTGAGCGACATCTACTTGGGCTTTAATCATCTGCCAAACCGACAACACTCCTTCTAACCAGCCTTGAGCAAACGCCACGCGACTTTGAGGATCAACCTCTAGTAAGTAAGCGAAATCAGGATCGTGTAATCGTGCCGCTTGGGGATATTCCTTTAGATCCAAAAAGCTCCATAGATATTCCAATGCATCCTCGTCTAGAGCGGGAGCTAAGGTCGAGACGCGTTCAAAATGCCGAAATTCTTTGTAGGAAAGCTTGGCACTAGAACGAATGCCCAACTCAAAGCCTTCTTGACGCACCTTATTCAGCAGAACTTTCTTTTCAGTCTGTAAGCGTTCTACCAGATTGTCTTGTTGGGCAACTTGGAGCTTAAGTTCTTCTTGAGTAATCACCATCTCTAAGGCCTCCTGGCAAATGGCGGAAATATTGAACTGCTGTTTCACGGGTTGAAGCCGCTCAAATAGTGCATCAGGAACAGCGATGGTGACTCTTTGACTCACAACTCCCTCCCGAAATCTGTCTACTTTTATACAATACCTGGTTTAATGCATAAAATTCGACAGCGATATAATTTGTTGCATAATTTACAGTTCTTTTAAAGGAGTTATGTAGTTGACAGGTGGAAAAAAGATGATGACTGGCTGAACAGCCAACTTGCGACAAAATCCTGGTTATCTTCTCTAGAAAAGCGCCTACAGTTGTTATGTAATGCCCACATTTCTGCCTTTAATGCTACAACCCTTTCAATAGAGGTAATCCGGCCCTGTTGACGCGCTTTAATCCTGCCAGGCAGAGCAGAACAAGGTTGGAAAAATCGCGTTATTCTCTGAATAAAGTTACAAAACGAACAGTTAAGTTTGGTGTTTTAGGAGTCAATGTTCTTAACGACTACTCCCTTTCTAATGTTTGAACTAACTCCTGCTGACTACTCTCTCTTAGCCTGGGTTCATCAATCTGGTGTATCCGCTCATAATCTCTCGCTCCGCTTTCACCAGGGCAACTTAATTGTTCATTGTGCCACTCTGGAAGATGCTGTAGCGTTGTGGGAACTGCGATCGTGCCTGCAAATGCCTGGTAAAGAAGTGTGCTTCCAGGTCAATGGCACCTTTTATGTCGGCGCAACCATGCGATAAAGCCTCAGGTGGTTGCAAAGCTTGCTTTCTATCCTGAGCAACTTCTAACTTCTGTGAGACGTTATTTTAAATTAATTTCAGCATCGGCTGGCATTCCCGGTTTGGCATAGCCTTGGGATTGCTCGATCGCCAGCTTCACCCCAAATACCTGCCGCACCCGGTCTTTTTGGAAGTAAATATTCTCCGGCGTGAACGAGGCTTTCGGATCGATCGCACTCACTTTTGCGGGTAAGGGCTGCTGAAGATTAGCGTCAAGAAACACTTGGGCTGATTTACCCACATAAATTTTGCCAATATCGCCCTCTGGCACGTAGGCCCTGAGATAAACGGCTTTGGGGTTAATCACGGTCAGTAAGGTTTTGCCACTGGTAACCACCGCTCCTGGTTCTAAGGGGCGATCCTGCACAACTCCATCAATTGGGCTAATGACGTTGAAGGAATCTAACCGATTTTGGAGTTGCTGTTGGTTCGCGATCGCGGCTTGAACCTTAGCCTGGGCGGCTGCTAACCGAGCTTGGGCTTGCGCCTTTTGTTGTTGAAATGCCGCTAGCTGACTACTCCGAATCGTGGGATTGAGAGTTGTCGATTCGGTTTGGGTTAGATTTCCTTGAGCGGCCTGAAGTTGGCGTTTAGCGGTTTGTACGGCTGCAACCTGGGCAGCTAGAGTGGCGCGGGCGGTATCGAGAGTGGCTTCAGCTGTTTCCGCATTGGTTTGGGCCTGGTCAAACTGTTGACGGTTCACTGCTCCCTGCGTTACTAATGCAGCAAACCGATCGCGATCGAGCTGGGCTAACTTCAATTGAGATTCAGCCCGTTTTACCTCAGCCTGAGCCTGAACGACCTGCGCTTGAGCCTGTTCAACCTGGGCTTGACTAGCTGCCACCGTTGATTCTGCCTGCCGAACTCGCCCCTGGGAATCGGTCTGAGACTGGGTTAAATTCGCCTCAGCTTCTTGAATCCGACTATCTGCCACACTCACCTCTAACCGGGCTTGGGCTTCCTCCTGCCGGGCGGCACTCACTTGGGCGATCGCGGCTTGCAATTGCTGATTAACTTCCTCATCGGCAATCACAGCCACAACTTGTCCAGCTTTAACGCTATCTCCTTCGTGCACCAAAATTTGCGTTACTCGTCCTCCGGTTTTGGCACCAATATCCGTTTCATCTGTTTCAATCCGACCACTGACCGTTAACACTGTAGGATTTGTAGGCGGAACCACTTGCCGCCAGCCCCAATAGCCAATCGCAGCAACAGCAGCAACTCCTAATAAGATCCGTGGATTAAACTTCCGGTTCTTGCTCACGGCGGGTAGATCTGGAGCAGAAACTGATGTCGCCATTGCCCTGACCTCTGAATTTGCGAAACATCATGAATAATGAACTTACGCCAATCATACTAGACCGTCTAGTATGATTGAGAACAGGTTGGCAAAATTTAATGAACTTATCGACTAAATGCCCTACTCATGGCTGAATCAACCTCCTTCGGTTCTGCGATCGCCGCATTCATAACTCTCCCCCAATACACGCCCAAACAGGAAGCAATTTTGCGGGGAGCGGTACAGGTCTTCCTGCAATGTGGCTACGCTGGCACCAGTATGGATCGGGTGGCGGCGGCGGCGGGTGTGTCGAAACAAACGATCTACAGTCACTTCCAAGATAAGGAAGGATTGTTTACCGCCTTAATGGAACGGATGACGATTCGGCGCTTTCAAGCCATCTTAGGTATAGATAGATTGCAGGGAGAACCAGCCTCCTTATTACGGCAGTTCGCTGAGGGATTTCTCAACCACATCGCTGATGATGAGTATGTTGCCTTATTACGGTTAATTATTGCTGAATCAGTTCGTTTCCCAGAGTTGGCAAAACTATATGGGCGAACGGTGATTCAGAAAGGCCGCCAACTGATGACTGAGTTTTTTCAGCAACATCCAGAGTTAGGCTTTACCGATGCTGAGGCTGTTGCCCATATTTTCATCGGTTCATTAGTGTCTTATGTGTTGGCTCAAGAAATCTTTTATGGTAAAGAAAGTTTTCCCCTGGAGCGCGATCGCCTAGTGGAAACGCTATTGGCATTAATCCTCCACACATAATCCGGCTACAGAATGGGAGCTAGCAGCCGAGAGGTCTGGACGACTAAGCGAAACCAGAAGGGTTTACGTTTGTAATCATCTAGATTTACCAGAACAGATGCGGCTAAATCAGTCTGTAGCATCGTTTCTACCGATCGCACAAATGTGGCATCCGTGAGAAACCCCATGACTTCAAAGTTGAGGAAAAATGAACGGTTATCTAAATTGGCAGTTCCCACTCCCGCGATCGCATGATCAACCAAAATGATTTTCTGATGCATAAATCCTTGCTTATAGCGGTACAGTTTGATGCCAACAGACTGCAACTCCAGGTAATAAGCAAAGGAACAGAGATAGACAAACAGATGATCGGGATGGTTGGGTAAGATAATCCGAACATCTACACCGCGCATTACGGCTAGTTTTAATGTCGCTAACACCGATTCATCTGGCACAAAATAAGGGCTGGCAATCCAGAGGCGAGATTGCGCCAGGTTGATCAGATTATTCAAAAATAATTGGCAGGCGGGTAGGGGATCGGCGGGGCCAGTGGGTAACATGAGGGCAGCAGCGTGGCTGTTGGCGTCATCCTGTACCTGCCAGGATACTTCGGGTAGCTCATTCGTGGCCCAGTACCAATCGCCGAGGAAACTACTTTGTAATGCTTTAACACTAGGCCCATCCACTTGCATGTGGGTATCTCGCCACGGACTCAGTTTAGGGTCTTTACCCAGGTACTCGTCGCCAATGTTTAAGCCCCCCACAAAGGCGGTTTCGCCATCAATGACCAGAATTTTGCGATGATTGCGAAAGTTAATCTGAAATCGATTGCCTTTGCCTTTGGTCGTATGAAAGGCACTGACTTGAATGCCATGCAAGCGGAGCGATTGAATGTACGATCGCGACATCTTCTTAGAACCAATTTCATCGTACAGCAGGTAAATTCGCACACCCTGCTGTGCCCGCTCAATTAAAGCTTGTTTGAAGTCATTACCCGCCCGATCGTCGTTAATGATGTAGAACTGGAACAAGATGTAATGCTTGGCATTGGCGATGGCGCTGAGCATAGCAGCATAGGTTTCTGGCCCATCAATCAGTAACTTCGCCGCATTACCTGAGGTAAACGCTAGGGGGGTAAAGGTTTGGGCCAACCGTTCTACCGAGGTCAGCGGTTCTGGTAAGCTCACCTGATAGGTCGTCAACTCCCGATAGATTTCATGAATGCGTTCGTGATGTTGAATATAGACCCGCCGCATCGCTTCTTGATAGCCAAAGAAGTGGTTACGACCAAACACCCAGTAGAGTGGCAATGCCAACCAGGGAAAGGTGATGAGGGAAATCCCCCAGGCGATCGCCCCTTGAGAAGAGCGTACCTGCATGACTGCATGCGCCGCCGTTAGCACTCCTAACGTATGAACTGCTGTCACCAAAATACTAGAAATAACAACGAGTCCATTACTGATCATGAGTCATGATTAATCTGTGTGTCTAACCTGGAGCAATCGCAAACTCTGCCAACATGGGTTTGTGGTCAGAGGACGTGATCTGGTCAAGCACTTTGGCTTGCTCTGGCTTTTCTACCAACCCTTTGTAGAGGATATAGTCTAATGGCGGTGAGCATAGAAACCGTTTAATTTTCTTATGATCCTGGGGGGAAAAGGTGACAGGTCGTAGTCCCAGACGAGCTGCTGCCTGCTCCAGTAGTTGCGATCGGGCCGCACTCCAAATGTTGAAATCGCCAGCGAAAATGATTGGCCCTGGATGAAGCGATAGAGTCAACTCCAAATCTTGTAACTGATTGTGGAAAGTTTCTAAATTGACAAAATTGATCAGATGGCTATTGATTGCTAACAGGGTTTGGGCAGAATTAGCCAGGGGATACTCCGTGACCAGCGACACTTTTGGGGTTTGCACGATCGGTTCATAGTGTTCCGTCACGATCGCCCGACTATGAGTGGAATTCGTTTTGGCAGCGGTTAATACCCCGGAGTACGCTTGATGATGGGTATCCATGAAATTGGGAGCATAGTTCCAACTCAGATCTGCCAACTCTATAGCATGCTCAGCATCAATGCCCAGGCGCACCTCTTGTAGCAAAATCAAGTCGGGATGATAGTGACGCAGAATGCGATGAAAGTCTTGTAACCACCGAGCATCATGATTTTGCTTGGCAATATTCCAGTTCAATACTCTAATCGCGGTGTGATCTAACTGGGTTTGCTGCACATGTTGTCGCCCGATCGTATGAGTCTGAATCCGCAGAAACCGATGCGATGGTACGAATTTTCGGAGAAAGCAGTGGGTAAGGGACTCGCCAAACTCAAGCATGATGGCTGGGTGACTGAACCTGATCTAGCTTATATGGTAGCTGCATCTCTAAGTTTCCCGTAAACCACCCGTTCGCGATCGTCTTTTGTTATAACCGGATAGCGGTACCATTACCGCCGTCCCGTTTGAGGCACCATAATGTCCTGGCTAGAATTAAGCATTGATGCGACTCATGAAGCGGTTGATTGGGTAAGGACATTACTTTCCTCGATCGATTACACCAGTCATGTGGCTGTGCGGCCTTACGATCGCCGCAATCCGTCAAATCACGCTCATGAGTCATCGGCCTGGTCGGTTACATTATGTTTCCACTTGCCTCACGATCGTCAGGCCAACGCTCGATTAAACACGATTCAGCAATTACTGTCGCCCTTACAGCGCACGGGGATGATTACGGAATTGTACGCGATCGAGGTAGCTGAAAATCACCCGATTGCCGAATCCTCGGACACCTCAATTCACCGCATTGGTCAGTCTTTTGTCATCCTGGCGGCTGAGGCTAATTATCAACCTCGCGCCAGCGATATTCCTATTCGATTGGAGAAAACCTTATCGTTTGGGAGTGGGCTACATCCAGTTACAATGTTGAGTCTGCGGTTACTGGAGCGGTATGTTAGTCCAACGATGTATACGCTGGATCTAGGGTGTGGTTCCGGCATTTTAAGTGTAGCGATCGCCAAGTTAGGCGCCACAGTGTTAGCGATTGATAATGATGCGATCGCGGTGCAAGCGACGCAAGATGCGGTGATCCGCAATCGTGTAGAATCCCACGTTACCGTCACAGCAGGCAGTTTAGGCCAAGGCAGTACAATGGGGCACTGGATGGGATTGGAAACCGTTGATCAGGTACCCACCATTACACCCTCGGCAGCATTTGATCTGATTGTGGCCAATATTTTAGGCCGTACTCACCTGGCCCTGGCTCCAGATTACCGAGCCGCTCTGCGCCAAACCGATCAGCCTTCTGGCCTCCTGATCACCTCTGGGTTTACGACTGAGTATCAAGATGAGATTAATCAAGTACTTGCCGAAGTGGGATTTGAAGCTGTGGATCGCGATAAAATTGATGATTGGGTGGCTCTCGTCCATCGGTTAAAGTAAGGGATTTAATCGTGTATGGCTGTGCTCTAATACGAATCTTTTACAATCCTTTGACAATTGATGAGCACAAAAGTAATTAATTTGTCAGTCATTTATCTCGCAATTCGGGCAGCATTCAGAATGGCTAATAATGCTACACCAACATCGGCAAATACAGCTTCCCAAAGTGTTGCCAATCCAATCGCTCCTAGAGCAATGAATAGAGCTTTAATCGCCAGGGCCATGACAATATTTTGAACGACAATTTGGCGAGTTTTCTGGGCTACGGCGATCGCTTCAGCAACTTTGGCAGGATTGTCTGTCATCAAGACGACATCTGCCGTTTCGATCGCTGCATCCGATCCTAATCCGCCCATAGCCATCCCAATGTCGGCTCTGGCAATGACTGGCGCATCATTAATGCCATCGCCAACAAAGGCGAGTTTGGTTTTACCTGATCGATCGAGCAGTTTCTCAATTTCGTCTACTTTGCCTTCCGGTAGCAATTCAGCAATGAAGCTGGTTAGGCCAAGTTGCTCGGCAACGGATTGGGCCACCACTTGGTGATCGCCTGTCAGCATCACGGTTTTCTCGATCCCCATGCGTTGCAACTCTCGAATTGCTTGCGGAGCCTCTGGTTTGATTTCGTCGGCAATCAGAATATATCCGGCATAGTAGTCATCAATGGCCAAATGAACCACTGTACCAGCGACATCACAGGTATCATGGTCAATCTGTTCTCGATGTAATAGTCGATCGTTGCCAGCTATCACCACTTGGCCTTGAACGATCACTCGGACTCCATGTCCGGGAATCTCCTCGTAATCCGTGACTTCAGCTTCATTGATCGGTTGAGCATAAGCCGCTCGAATGGACTGGGCTACTGGATGATTGGAGTGAGATTCTGCTTTCGCCGCTAGAGCCAAGAGTTCCGACTCAGAAAACCCATTTTTTGTGACAATTTCTGTGACATTAAATGTGCCTTGGGTTAATGTTCCCGTTTTATCAAAGACCACAGTGTTAACTGCCGTCAATGCGTCTAGGAAGGTCGAGCCTTTGACCAAAATCCCTCGCTTGGCGGCTCTACCAATTCCACCGAAATAGCCAAGTGGAATGCTAATCACCAGACCACAGGGACAGGAAATGACCAGCAGCACCAAAGCCCGGTAAATCCATTCCGATCGATTGGCACCTGGAATCAGTAGAGGCGGTAATAGAGCAACAGCGAGTGAGAGAAAAACAACAACTGGGGTGTAGTAGCGGGCCAGCTTGGTAATGAATTTCTCAGTTGAAGCCTTCTTGCTGGAGGCATTTTCCACCAGATCCAGCACCTTGGCGATCGAGGATTCCCCAAACAGTTTGGTCACCCGGATGGTCAGTAAGCCCGATTGATTAATCATGCCTGCTAGGAGGGGATCTCCCGATTTAACCGATCGCGGCATTGATTCTCCCGTTAGGGCAGATGTATCGACTTGGGAATTGCCCTCTAGAATTTCACCATCAAGGGGAACTTTCTCACCCGGCTTGACAATAATCATGTCACCCACATTGACTGTTTCTGGAGCAACAAGTTTTACTGTTCCATTCAGTTTGAGATTCGCGGTATCAGGCCGCACTTCTAGTAAGGCTTTGATTGAACGGCGAGATCGCCCAACTGAGTATTCCTGGAACAATTCGCCCACGCGGAAGAACAACATTACCGCTACCGCTTCGGGCAACTGGTGAATGGCAAGTGCCCCCAACGTTGCGATCGTCATCAAAAAGTTTTCATCAAAAATTTGGCCTCTAAGAATATTGCGTCCCGCCGTTTTTAACACCGTCCACCCACTTAACAGATAGGCCGGAATAATCACAGCGAATTCAGCACTATGGTAGGGGGTATTGTGTAAGGGTTGCTCAAATACAATAGCGCTGACAAAAAGTGCGATCGCAATCAAGATGGGAGGTAGTTCTCGCTGGAAATTAAATTCGCTAGCACTGTGGTTATGCCCATGCGTATGGCTAGTTGCCTCATCCTGTTCAGCGTCGGTAGGCTCATGCTGATGGTGGTGACTGTCTCCATTCTCAGCATGATGATGAGTTTTAGTAGCCGCTTTAGGCATGGACGAGTTCGGGCTGCCAATGGTGTAGCCTAAGGCTCTCACTCGCTCTTGAATCATCCTCTCACTCACCTGTTCTGGATTGTAGGTGACCGTTAACCGCCCGGTCGCAACGGTCACGGCTGCCTCTGTTACTCCGCTCAGGCGTTCCAGGCTACCTTCGATCTTCATCTTGCAGCTTG
>DATNPU010000369.1:0-1785 GCA_036703105.1 Microcoleaceae cyanobacterium | reverse complement strand
TTTACGCCCTGGAGACGAAATGTTAGCCGTGGCTGGCGCTCCTTATGACACTTTAGAAGAAGTCATCGGATTGCGGGGAGAGTCTCAGGGTTCCCTTAAGGATTTTGGCATTGATTACCGCCAACTCGAATTAACGCCCGTCGGAACGATCGATTGGGCAGCCTTAAGTCAGGCAATTCGCCCGCAGACTCGGTTAGTCCTCATTCAGCGTTCTTGTGGGTACTCCTGGCGACCCAGCTTGTCGATCGCAGATATCGAAAAAATTATTTATTTGGTGAAACAGCAAAATCCAAACACCATTTGCTTTGTGGACAACTGCTATGGCGAGTTTGTTGATACTCAGGAACCCACAGCAGTTGGGGCGGATTTGATGGCAGGGTCATTGATCAAAAATCCGGGGGGCACGATCGTCACGGCAGGGGGGTATGTTGCCGGACGAGCAGATTTAGTTGAAATGGCGACCTGCCGGTTGACTGCTCCCGGTGTCGGGAGTTCGGGTGGTGCCACCTTTGACCAAAATCGGCTACTGTTTCAAGGATTATTTCTGGCGCCTCAAATGGTGGGCGAAGCCATAAAAGGCAATCACTTAACTGCGTATGTATTTGAGCATTTAGGTTATCCAGTTAATCCTTCACCTTTAGCGGCGCGTCGGGATGTGATCCAGGCAGTCAAGCTAGGATCACCCGAAAAACTGATTGCCTGCTGCCGAGCAATTCAACAGCATTCCCCGATCGGCTCTTATCTGGATCCTGTGCCTGCGGGGATGCCGGGATATGAAAGCGAATTGATCATGGCAGGTGGCACGTTTATTGATGGCAGCACCTCCGAATTTTCGGCAGATGGGCCATTGCGGGAACCCTACATCCTGTTCTGTCAGGGCGGTACCCACTGGACTCATGTGGCGCTTGCGCTAGAAGCCGCGATCGCTGCCGTTGGAGCAGCGAACTAAATTGCTGTGCAAATCATAAGCAACCCTGAAGTGGAGGAATACAGATGACAACCATTCGGATTGGTAACGGCTACGATATTCATCGCCTGGTGCCTGAACGGCCCTTAATTTTGGGTGGGATCAAGATTGAGCACAATCTGGGGCTATTAGGGCATAGTGATGCTGATGTGCTGACCCATGCGATTATGGATGCCATGTTAGGGGCATTAAGTTTAGGTGACATTGGCCATTATTTTCCACCGACGGATCCCCAATGGGCCGGAGCCGATAGTTTGAAACTGTTGGCACAAGTGGATCAATTAATCCAAGACCAGGGCTGGCAAATTGGCAATATTGACTCGGTGATTGTGGCCGAACGGCCTAAACTGAAGCCCCATATTGCTGCGATGCGCGATCGCTTGGCAACTGTACTCAAGCTACAGCCCGATCAGGTCGGAGTGAAAGCTACCACAAACGAAAAGCTAGATGCAACTGGACGGGAAGAAGGGATTGCCGCCTACGCAGTGGTGTTATTGGTCAAGCAATAGCCTCTGACCGAACGATAGAATGAGGGCAACTCAGGTGATGTTTGCAGAATAGACCTGATTAGGAATTGACTCAGAGGCGGAGGGATAGCGATCGTGATGCGAGACTCACTAAAACGTTGGAGTGTAATACTCCTAGCATTACTAGCGTTTGGGATGACGATCGCAATAGCCGCTTGTAATCCCGATACTCTGAAAGTGCGATCGGCGCAAGTAACCCAATTAATCAGTGCAACGACTACCGATCCCAAAACATTTAACTATGCCTTAAATAATTCTGTCCCTAATGTTTTCCCGTTCACTTTCAGCGGG
>DATNPU010000350.1:0-29570 GCA_036703105.1 Microcoleaceae cyanobacterium | reverse complement strand
CCAACTCGTTCAACAAAAATTTAGAACTGAAATCTACGATCGCAGCATTGCACTGCAATTCAAATATTTGATTAAAGAACAGATTTTGATGGTGATCGGCCAACACGAAAATCATCCAATTCCTGATTTAGCTAAGAAACTGAAAGAACTAAGTGAAGCCATTAAACAATTAGATATGCAATCAACTGAACAAATTCGCTTTTATTTCCGATTTTTTGATCAGAAAAAACCCTATAGTTCCTATTCACTCATGTTGAACCCAACTCAACAAGCACCTTACGTGGTTCAGTAGCATTCCATCAGTTGATCTAGTCGGTTCGAGCGTAAACCAACTGGCTATCTGACCATATGATTTGGGAATGCTGGAATCAAGGGCGTTTCAACAGCACGATCGATCAAACTATTGACTAAGGAAGTTAACCAATGGCTTTTGCGCCACATTCACATCGTTTACAGCAGGTTACTCAAGGGGCACAGGCGGCTTGGCAGCATCCCCAGAATAAGTTGATGTCCTTGCTGTTAATTGGTGGCTCAATTTTAACCGTTGGGGCTGTGGCGTTTACCAGCTATTGGATTGTCCGCAGCTTAATTGTGGATACCTTAAAGCACAATGCTTTACTGAAAGTGCAAACGGCGGGTAGCGAAATTGATAGTTGGCTCGTTGGGCGGATGGGCGAAGTGCAAACGCTGGCTAATAGCTATGATGTGCGATCGATGAATTGGGATGTGGCCCAACCCTACTTGCAATTAGAGCAAGATCGCCTCTCCGATTTTTGGATGTTCATTTTAGTTAATACAGATGGGAGCTACTACACAACCCGGTTAGGCAAACTGGCTACAGGCCAGAATCTTAGCGATCGCCAATATTTCAAGCTGGCCATGTTAGGAACAGCGAATGTTTCCGACATGATTATTTCGCGTACGACAGGCAAACGGCAGATCAATATTGCATCGCCAATCTGGTCGTTTCCACCAGCCACTTACCAACAGTTACCTGACGATCGCGTGGAGAAGCGTCAGGAGAGTTTAGCGTTTTACAATTTCCCAGATAATCCACGGCAGCGGCCCACAGTCAAAGGGATTTTGGCCGGAAATATTCCGGTATCTCGGGTCACAGATATTGTCGGAAAGACCCAACTAGGTCAAGGGAGCTACGCCTTTGCTCTGGATGCCAAGGGAGTCCCGATCGCTCACCCCAACCCCGAATTTTTGACGGGCTTGAAAAGTTTTCTTGATTCTTCAAATACAGCGCTAGCGAATATTGCCCACTCGATGGTGCAGCAGCAAGAGGATGTCCATTTAATGCAGTTGAATGGGGAATGGGTTTATGTTGCCTATACCCCGCTCCACCAAGCTAAATGGTCACTCGCCCTAGTCATCCCCCGAGCGAATTTGGAGCAGCAATTAGGGGCATTAAATCTGCTGGCATCCGTGGTCGGCATGTTGCTAATCCTGGCGACGCTGATTACCTTACGGCAGATCCGATTGTTTGGCCAAACGCGCGATCGAGCGGCCCAAGAAGCGTTACTCAACCGTCTAACTGGGCGGATTCGGGCCTCCCTAGATTTGCAAACCACCTTACAGACGACGGTGAATGAACTAGCGAATTTGTTGCAGCTCGATCGCGTCACGTTTACCTGGTTCCAACCGGAAACCCAACAGATGGTGACGGAGTGTGAGCATCGTCGGGCCGACCTACCCGCTCGGGAAACGGTTTATGGCATGGCAACGTTCGGCGGGATTGTGCAGCAGTTTGGGCGGGGGGAGCGGGTTCAGATAAATGACATTAGTACAGCTACGAATCTTACGACCACGGGTAAACAGGTCTATCAGGACTTAGGGATTAATAGCTATTTAGCGTTACCCATTGAATTGCAGGGCAGCGATCGCGTCGGGTATCTGATTTGTTGCCATAGTACAACGTGGACTTGGAGCGATCGCGAAGTCGAGCTACTGAGTGCGGTGGCTGATCAGTTAGCGATCGCCATTAATCAGTCGCGACTCTATGCCCAAACTCAGGAGCAAGTCGAGATCGTCAGTCATCAGGCCAGCCAACTGGCAGAGACAGGCAAACAATTGCAAAACACCCTGGCCTACCTGTCTGCGATTATTGATAATTTGGTCGATGGCTTGCTAGTGACCAATCCAGAGGGCACAATTACCCGCTTCAACCCAGCATTATCGGCCCTCTTTGAACTGGGTGATATTGATTTAAGCGATCGTAATTGTCGAGAGATTTTCAGTCAGGAATTAACGGATCTGATTACCCAAGCCCAACAGGAAATTCGAGAAATTTTCACAGCTGAAATTCCGTTAGCCGAGGGGCGGATTGGTAAAGCTGTCGCGACAGCAATTCTCAAACCAACTCAAGCGAACGAATCTACACCCGAGGTTGAAGAGTTTTTAGGAACAGTCGTATTGATTCGGGATATTACCTCAGAGAAAGAAGTCGATCGCATGAAGACAGACTTCATTTCTACGGTATCCCATGAGTTACGTACCCCACTCACTTCAGTCTTAGGATTCGCCAAAATTATCAAGAAAAAACTCGATGAAGTTGTATTTCCAACGATCGTGTCTGAAGACAAAAAAGTCCAGCGAACGGTACGACAAGTCGAGGAAAATATTGACATTATTGTCTCGGAAGGCTTGCGATTAACAGCCCTAATCAACGATGTCTTAGACATTGCCAAAATGGAAGCTGGCAAAGTCGATTGGCGCGAGGAATCACTACATATTGAAGAAGTAATGGAACGGGCAGTCGCCGCTACCAGTGCGTTATTCCAGGCCAAGAATTTAACGTTAGTGCAAGAAATTGCATCGAATCTACCAACATTATTAGGTGACTGCGATCGCCTAATTCAAGTAGTGATCAATCTGCTATCTAATGCCGTCAAATTTACCGATGAGGGCACGATTACCTGTCGAGTTATCCGGCAACACAACACGATTCAAGTGAGTGTGATTGATATGGGTAGTGGCATTGCCCTGGAAGATCAGGAAAAAGTATTTGAGAAGTTTAAGCAAGTTGGGAATACCCTGACCGATAAACCCCAAGGCACAGGTCTAGGATTACCTATTTGTAAACAGATTGTGGAACATCACGGTGGCCGAATTTGGGTCGAGAGTGAATTGGGTCAAGGCAGTACATTTTCGTTTACCCTACCCCTACCATCCACCATTGAGCAGATTCGTCAGATTGATCTTAGTACCCTGGTGCAACAACTTCAGGGCCAAAAGGGCACTATAGAACCGATCGAACCGGCTCAAAAATGTATTTTGGTAGTAGATGATGAACCCTCAATTCGGGAACTGTTGCGGCAACATTTGGAGGCAGAAGGCTATCAAGTTCAGGAGGCAGAGAATGGTCGGGCCGCCCTGACACAAATAAAACAAGCGGCTCCGGATCTGGTGATCTTGGATGTGATGATGCCAGATATGAATGGGTTTGATGTCGCCGCCATCCTCAAAAATGATCCGCAAACGATGGGCATTCCGATCGTGATTTTGTCGATTCTAGGAGATCATGAGCGGGCGCATCGGTTAGGCGATCGGTGCTTAACGAAACCAATCAATGTCGAGTTGTTGTTACAGGAAGTCGAATTCCTGTTGTCTCAAGGGGTGTCTCATCGACGGGTGCTGGTTGTAGATGAAAACGAACTGGGGGTAAAAACCCTGGTGGAAGTATTACAGGCGAAAGGCTTCATGGTGGTTGAGGCATGTAATGATACCGAGTTGGTGGAAAAGGCCCTATCAACCCAGCCGGATATGGTAATTGCCAATCTCAAGTTTTGGCAACACTCCAACGTATTTAAGAGCCTCAAGTTCGAGAAAGGCCTAGAGCATATTTTTATTCTTTTGCTGGCAGATAACCATGTCCACGATGCAGATCAGTCTAAAACGACTGCTGACTAAAAAAGAAATTGCGGCTATTCTGCAACAACTAATTACAGGCTTGGCTGGATCAGGCCAAAGTTCCTTACCCTTTGCGATCGCTGATGCTCAGGGGACAGTACTGATGGGGATTGCTGGGGACTATGCCTACCATCATGAGATCGAGGTGGAGGGTCAGTGTTTTGGTTGGGTAATGGGCAGTCCTGAACTGAGCGCGATCGCCTCCCTACTGAGTTTTTTAGCGACGAAAGAACTGGAGAAAAAACACCTGGCTCAGGAAACCCTCGATCGCTATAAGGAAGTGACGCTGCTCTATAACCTATCCGAAAAAATGACAGCCAATCTGCAATTGCAGGCCGTCGCCAGCCTAGTACTGGAGGAAGCCAGCAAACTGATTGCTGGTAATAGTGGGGCTGTCATTTTCTTCGATCCAGATACGGCTGCTGCCATGCCATTGGTCAGTTTCGGCAGAGAATTCGATCTACAGCTTGGACAGGGCATTATTGGCACCATTTTGGCCACTGGGAATGGTGAAATTGTCAATCAAGTCGCAGAGGATTCCCGCCGAATCGATTCTGAGCAAGGGTTTCATTCGCTCGTCTGTGCGCCCCTCAAAAGCCATAATCGGACGATCGGGGTAATCGTGATTGCAAGTAGCGATCGGTTGATGAACTATACGGCAGCTGACTTGAAGCGGTTAAATGCAGTGGCATCCCAAGCCGCCGCGGCGATCGAAAATGCCTTATTACACGAGAATAAACTGCGAGAAGAACGGATTAAAAGTAACTTAGAACGGTATGTTCCGGCCCGGTTAGTCCAGGCAATTTTGCAGTCGAATGGAGAAATTTCTCTGGCGCCAGTCCGAAAGGAAATTACTGTTTTATTTTCCGATATTCGCAATTTCACCAGTCAGTGTGAAGAATTAGAGCCAGAAATGGTGGTTGGCTACCTGAATGAGTACTTTACTCACATGGTGGATGTGATCTTTCACCATCAAGGTACGGTGAACAAATTTGTCGGTGACATGATTGTGGCTCTATTCGGTGCGCCCTCTGTCGTAGAGGATAACCAGGCCTGCGCGATCAAAGCCGCCATTTCGATGCAGCAACGCATTCAAACGATCCCAATTCCGTGGATTCGCGAGAACTTCCGTACCGGAATCGGCATTAGCTCCGGTAAAGTAATTGTGGGGAATATTGGGTCGCCGCAGCATATGGATTACACTGCGATCGGGGATGAAGTCAACACAGCCTCGCGGCTTCAATCGATCGCTCAGGGCGGACAAATTTTAGTCACTCGTAGTGTCTATGAGGCTACCCACGATTGCTTTCAGTTCAAAAACTTCGGTTCTATGAATGTGAAAGGCAAGAAAAATGCGATCGAAGTGTTTGAAGTTGTTTACTGATTTCCCTTTCTAATGATCTTCTACCTACCCTGCTCCGTATGCCTAAAAAAATTTTGATTGTTGATGACGAGCCACATATTCGCTTATTACTAGAGCAGACCTTAGAAGAATTAGAAGATCAGGATGTAGAACTGCTAACCGCCACAAATGGCAAAGAAGCCCTGGAGTTAATTCAGTCTGAATTGCCCCAATTAGTATTTTTAGATGTAATGATGCCACAGATGAATGGCTTTGATGTTTGCCATACCGTGAAGCACGAGTTAGCGATCGCTGACATTTACATCATTATGTTGACCGCGAAAGGTCAAGAATTTGATAAGCAAAAAGGCATGGAAGTAGGGGCTGATCTGTATATGACCAAGCCCTTTGATCCCGATGAAGTAATGGAAAAGTCGATGGAGGTTTTAGGGTTATAGCGATCGCTAAATTTAACTCAATTTAAACCGAGCAGAATTTTTCCACACATCGGACAAAAATTTCTACCCCCATCGCTAAGGCCGTTTCATCAAAATTAAACCGGGGATGATGGTGGGGATAGGCTAAATCTTTTTCAGCATTGGCCGACCCCAGGAAAAAGTAACAACCGGGAACGGCTTGTAAGAAGAATGACATATCTTCACCGCCCATCGTTTGGCATTCTGGCACAACCCCTAACGGCGACTCGATCACCGTTTCTGCTACCGATCGCACCAAAGCCGCCATTTCAGGATGATTGATCACCGCCGGATAGAGTTGCCAATAATCAAAGTCATAGTCGGCACCATGACTCTGACAAATCCCCCCAATTAATTGATCCATGCGTTGGCCAAAATAGCTTTCATAAGTCGGATTGAAATACCGTACGGTTCCCCGGATTTCTGCAGTGTCCGCGATCACGTTATGCGCTGTGCCCGCATGGAATTCCCCTACCGTCACCACCGCCGCATCGATCGGATTAATGTTACGCGCCACGATCGTTTGTAAGGCATTGACAATCTGTGCTCCCACCACGATCGAGTCGATCGTTTGCTGAGGAATCGCCCCATGTCCACCTTTGCCACGAATCGTACAGCGGAACAATTCGGTAGCCGCCATCAACGCGCCACTCCGCACCCCGACCGTTCCCAAGGGTAGGTTATTCCATAAATGCAGCCCAATAATGCCATCCACAGCCGGATTCCGCAGCACTCCAGCCGCAATCATGGGTTTAGCACCTCCCGGCCCTTCTTCCGCTGGTTGAAAGATGATTTTGACAGTTCCGGTAAATTGATCGCGATGTTGTGATAGGTAATAGGCCGTTCCCAGTGCAATCGCCGTATGCCCATCATGACCACAGGCGTGCATAATCCCGTCATGCTGCGATCGGTACGATACCTGGTTCTCTTCCTGAATCGGTAGGGCATCCATATCCGCCCGAATGGCCAGAACCCGCCCCGGACGATCGCTATGAATTGTTGCTACGATACCTGTCTGAGCAATACAAGTTTGATGCTCAATTCCCCAAGCTTGTAGTTTTTGAGCCACAAATTCTGCGGTTAAATATTCCCGGAATCCTAGCTCAGGTTTGCGGTGCAAGGAGCGGCGCCATTCCACCAACTGCGGTTGTAAGGCGCGAATTTCAGCGCGGAGACGAGAATGGTCTACAGGCAAAGGGGATAAAGGAGTAGAAACCATAGTGTTCACTGCATTTTTTGACACAATCCAGGGCATCCTGACATTGACACCCTCCGATCCTAAACGACCGCTAACCATTCATCTGGAAGCTATGAGATGCTTTGGCAGTCCTGCTGCTCACACCTTGCTCCAAGCCCTGCATGGTTAAGGACTGTTATAGACCTTTGATCATAACGTTTCTGTCGATCGAGCGATTCCCTTGTCTGATTTTGGTGTTGACAACGTGTCCATGACCAATTTTGCCCCTTTATTAACCGGATGCGAGCTGCGTCCGGCGCGTCCGAGCGATCGCCGCTTTATCCGGCACCTGCTGAACCAATTTCGCCAGGAAATCATTCCACCCCCTACCCAGGTGCAACTCTGGCGTCAAGGAGTGATATTGAGTCTACTGGCCGCAATAGCCTGTTATCTGATTGCAACGATCAATTGGACCGATTTAGTCAACTTCCTGATCGCGGCCACAATTATTGTTGGCTTTGTGATTTTATTAGTGGTTGTTCTGTCCTGGAATGAGGATTGGCTCAACTTTTGGGTAGTTGAACATGAAGGCAGCCCGATCGCCTGTGCCAAGTTGCGTCAGCACCCCCATTACTCAGTTCTGTATGACGTTTATGTGCTATCAAAATGGCGGAAGCAAGGCGTGGGATCATTTTTAGTCTCCCAACTGAGTCAACAAGCGCATAAGCCACTTTACTTAGCCTGTATGCCCGCCTTGGTACAGTTCTATAGTCGGTTAGGGTTTGCTCCTGTGGCCCCAAAGACCTTACCACCGCTCCTGTCCTATGATCTAGGGATTCCAGGGCGATTTGCGATCGTTCCAATGAAATTAATGTAGATCGTTATTTTCAGCAAACAACGGTGACAACAGTTCTTCCAGCCAACCGACCACCTGTTGCCGCAGACGATAGGACAGATCAACCTGACTCTTCGTCAGCGGCAGATGCATTAAGGCCCGTTGATAATCGGCTACCGCACAGTTCCAGTCGCCTGCTAGGTGATGGGTACGACCGCGTTCAGCATGGATATGTCCTTCTAGAGCTAAGGATTGCTCAGCGATGTTAGTACCGTCTAGCAATTCAATTAGTTGCAGTGATAAATCAAAGCTTTCGATCGCCTGGTCGTACAACTCTAAATCCCGGAAGGTAATCCCTTGATTAATTCGAGCGCGAATATCGGTTGGATTCAAATCAATTGCCATTTCATAGTCCAACAATGCCGCTTCCAGTTGTCCTAATGCGGCATAGCAATTGGCGCGATTGTTATAAACTTTAGCTAAGCGAGGATTTAACCGCAGTGCATGATTATAGTCAGCTAAGGCCCGGACTGGATTACCACTTTGAAAGTGAATCAGACCCCGGTTGTTATAGTCACTGGCATTGCCAGAGTCAGTGTCAATTAATACATTAAATAGTGCGATCGCTTTAGCATATTGTTTTTGCTGAGCCATCTCGATCGCAGACTGCCGTAATAGCGCCAAGCGATCTAGCGAACTCAAACTAGCATCTTCCTCAACCCCCAGCGAAGGAACTGCTCCCGATGGCCGCGCCACACCAGAACGGAGCGATCGTCTGCTTGACGCGCCAGCCATAGCAGACAACGAAATGAGTGAACGGTAGGAACGTTTGGCGTTGTGGTTGTGGCCCGGAGACGTACGAGGATTCATGCCGCTCTCACAATGAGGTTGAGTTAACTTTACGAATGCCCACTTTTAGTAGGAGCAATTTATGTGTCACTTACTCAGGTGTCTAATTCCGCTAGACCACCAAAGCTGCAGGAAAAACTGATTCCAGTGATATGCAATAGCCTACCTGCCAACTACTCTTCAACTACACATCCAATCGGTTGATTTCGGGAAAATTACTCAGGGAATTCAGTATACAGACAGAGCTTAGGTAGGATTAGTTCCTGATTCTGGGCGGAGAAGCAGCAGTGAAGACGCAGAAATTGCCAAGCAAAGAAAAAACCTAAAGTCAATCCCTCGCAAGAGCTATCATTGTCCACAGCATTGTCAATTGCTCACTGCTGCTGGGAAGTTGGTAGAATTCAAGGGTTTGGGTCTGTCACATCGGTTGCTTGAAACATTCCTAGGGAAGATCCGTTTATGACCACTGCTATGTCACTTGCGAATGCGCCTGATCTCTCGGCGGACGATTATTTAGTTTTGGGTTTAGCCACTTGCTTTATTAAGGATGATGGTGAAGTTCATGCTGTTCAAATTGTGGAACCGGTTCCATCATCGGCGTTAGAAACCATTATTAAGGGCATTCCCACCTCTTACGAACAGGCGATCGCTACCACGATCGGCACTGTTTTGGATGGTGAAACGCCCCGTTTGCCAGCCGATTTTCCGGCAACAACCCAGTTTTGTGATGACTTTGCCTTTCGTGCGATCGCGGCCACCCGTACCTATAAAGCCCGTCCTGTAGCTCAGACCCACATTCCCCAGGGTACCGCCCGGTCAGATTTTAATTTCTCGACTGAGCGTAAACGAGTGTTGAATTCCCAGCGCATTATCCGTACAGAAGATAATGTTAAGCAACACGAATATACTCACAAAGTTTTGTAGTCCTTTAAGATTCCTGGCTCATGTTAAAACTTTACGGTGGTGCCCGCAGTCGGGCTTCAATTGTCCAATGGTTTCTGGAAGAATTGGCTGTGCCATACGAATTCGTCCTGCTAGATATGCAGGCAGGCGAACACCAACAGTCCGATTATTTAACCATTAATCCGATTGGCAAGGTGCCCGCGATCGTCGATGGTGATTTCAAGTTGTGGGAGTCTGGGGCCATTCTGCTGTACCTGGAAGACAAATATGCCCAACCGTCGCTATCACCAGAACAACGGGCCGAACAAAACCAATGGATTTTATTTGCGAATGCCACATTAGGGCCAGGAGTGTTTGTAGAGGCTAATCGTGACCGCGAAATGCCACGCCTGATGACAGCCTTAAATCATGTGTTGTCACAACGTACATTTTTAGTCGGCGATCGATTTAGTGCCGCCGATGCCGCTGTTGGCTCAATGCTGGCTTATATTCCCATGATGTTAAAGCTAGATTTGAGTGCATATCCGGCGGTAGTGGACTACATCAAGCGGATGACAGAACGGCCTGCCTTTCAAAAGGCGATCGGTAGTCGCCAGTAATTGATTGAATTGAATTACTGACTGACTAGCGATCGACAGAACGACCTCCTACGGCTACAGCGATGGCTTTGATGGTGATTCGACTTTAATCCCAAGCATGGCTTGGCGCTGGGCCTGAGTTAAAGGGCGTTTGGCAGGTTGCTTCTGCCCAGGTTTCAGAGTTGCCGTCGTTCTGGCGGCAATTGTTTTTTGGGGAGGTGACATTGCTGTTTGGCGATTACTAGTAGCCTGAGTTTGAGTGCTACTCAAGACTTGAGATGACGGTG
The DNA here is from genome assembly GCA_036703105.1 of Microcoleaceae cyanobacterium. Lineage (GTDB taxonomy): Bacteria > Cyanobacteriota > Cyanobacteriia > Leptolyngbyales > Leptolyngbyaceae > Pantanalinema. The sequence continues at coordinate 19,208 of DATNPU010000350.1, read as the reverse complement.
TTGTACCTGGGATGAGGGCATTGGTCATTTCCTGGGAGGCATCAGGCATCAGTGAGGCAGGTGGAGGAAATGAGACCCACTCCTGGCTAACAATCTGCGGTGTCGCCAGGGTTGCCACGGATGCTGGTACAGGGCCTTGGGCGGCTGGTTGGCTCAGTTGTGGAGCAATTAAGGAACTCAGTTTAGGGGTAATGGGTGGGGAGAATGCCAGAGGCGCCAACACTCCTACTGGATTGAGTAGTTGGGAACTACTTTGTTTCGCTTCAAAGGAGACGAGCTGATTGCCAAGGGCTTTTAAGTTCGCTATCGGATCAGGATTTTTGACGACTCCATTGAGTCCGATACTCATGCTGACTACTTGAGGCATGGGTGTAGCTGGATTCCCCACATTGGTGGGTTGCAGTGTCGTGACAGTCAGTGGGTTGCCGGGTATTGAGGCCTGAATACTCGGAGTTGGCTGGTTTAAGGAGGCTGTTGGCTGGACGATCGTGGTATTTTGCTGTGCCACGGATTGATTAATTTGCGGTATGGGGTCGATCGCGACCCAACCATCCGGCGTGGGTTTAAGCACTTCAAAGTGTAGGTGCGGTCCCGTGGAATACCCTGTACTACCGACTAAGCCAATTACTGTTCCCTGCTCTACCCATTGGCCCTCTTTCACCAAAATTTGGGACATGTGACCATACAAGGTTTCCAGCGTATCGTTATTGTGCCGCAGCACCACCGCAGAACCATAGCCACTCAACTCTCCGGCCAGATCGACCCGCCCCCGAGCTGCCGCCAGAATCGGAGTTCCGGTTGGGGCACCATAATCAACACCTTGGTGCATCCGGGTGTCGCCACTAATGGGATGAACACGCCAACCAAACGGAGAGGTAATAGGAGCAGGGCTAGCTAAAGGATAGATCAGGCCAGCACTATTCGTTCCTCCCGGTGGCAGGATCACCTGGCCCTGAGGTTGATTGGTGGTCGGAAAGTAGGTTGATGGCGGGGTAATAGTACTGCTTCCTGTACTAACATCACCACTTGCCCCTAGTTCGATCGATGTGCCCCAGTTACCAGCATTGGATGAGTCAGAGGGATTGCCGTCCGCTGGAAGTTGCGGGGGTTGAGCGATCGGCACAAACTCTGGATTTGGAGCTGGTCGCGGTGGAGTTCTGGGTTCTAGCCGCACCTCCACTTGTTCGCGGCTTGGAAAGGGTGACACAGTCACAGGAGTTGGAGTAACGATCGCAGGAGTTGGATCTGAAGCGGTTGGATCTGAAACGGTTGGATCAACGCCAGGGGATTGCTGCCCAACTTGAGTAGCCCGATCGCGAGCCACAATCTCGGCTAGCTGTTGTTCTAACCGCTGTCGTTCTGTGGCGATCGCATCTTCAGAACTACTCGTGTTGCCAGTGTCACTAGTGGATACCGTTTGAAGTTGTGGCTCAGGGTCTGCTCCGGCGTTCGTTAGGCTGGAGGCGGGTGGAGTGGCAATCGTTTCGGGAGGCGCGATCGTCGTTGTGGTAGGAGAAACGGTTGATTGGGGCACAACATTGACATCTGCTGTGCTTTGCTGAATCGCCTGAGGGATATCGATAGGAGAAACTGGCTGTTCTGCTTGCACGAAAGCGCCTCCGTTGGTCGTATTGTTAAGTTGCAGTCAGGAAACGTCTACCCCATACAACAGCACAATCTGCCTTTCCGGAGAGTTCATCGGAAAAATATACTGTGATCTTGAGGGGTTGAGTTTAGGTCGGTAAGGGTAAGCGGGATTGAATTCATGAATTTGATTTATTTTTTGCTGCGATCGTCGGGGCGGCTAATGGCGATCGCAATTTTGGCCGGATTCTTCAGTGGTGCGGGTAGTGCAGGATTAATTGCCGTGATCAGTTGGTCGATGGCGGGCAATCCGTTCAAGGCTGGCCAGACGATCGCGATTGGCTTCCTCAGCCTCGTGGGAATTGTGCTGCTCACCGATATGACCGCTCGGATGTCGTTGATTCGCTTATCCCAGGAGGCCGTATTTCAGTTACAACTGCGGCTTAGTCAGCAAATTCTGGCCTCTGAGTTAAGTCATTTGGAACAATTGGGAGCTTCGCGGCTCTTAGCAACCTTAACCGAAGATGTTTTAGCGATTTCGAATGCAGTATTTATCCTGCCATTTTTGTTGATTAACCTGGCGATCGTTGCAGGCTGTTTCACCTACATTACCTGGTTATCCTGGAAAGTATTGCTGATTATTTTAGGATTATTTGCATTGGCAATGGGGAGCTGTCAGGTCTTCCTGCGCCGGGGTAGACGGCTATTAGCGCTGGCTCGTGAAGAACGCGATCGCTTGTTTCAACACTTTCAAACTATTACCGATGGTATTAAAGAACTGAAATTACATTACTGGCGACGACAAGAGTTTTTACGCCATGATTTACAAGCGACAGCCGATCAATTTCGTCGCTACAACACAAGTGGATTATCACTTTATGCCGTCAATGAAAGTGTAGGAAAATTCTTATTTTTTTTTGCAATCGGACTAGTTCTATTTTTCATTCCGCATATCATCGCGATCGATTCCCGAACGTTAGCGGGCTATGTGCTTACCTTCACCTATTTGATTGGCCCAATGGACAATATTGTCAGCAAACTTCCGATTTTAAGCAAAGCGGATATTGCCCTGCAAAAAATTGAATCCTTAGGTTTATTGCTAAACGATCGCTCTGAAGTAGCCACTGTTCCCGCCGCGATCGACCCAAGCTGGCAATCACTGGAATTAAACGGAGTAACTCATACATACATCAGTGGACAGGACGAAACCTATTTCACCCTTGGGCCAATCAATTTAACATTGCAACCGGGTGAACTGATTTTTATTGTGGGTGGTAATGGGAGTGGCAAATCGACCTTAGCGAAATTAATCACTGGGCTATATGTGCCAGAAGCCGGAGCAGTTTATCTCAACCAGAAACTCATTACACCTGAAAATCGGGAGTGGTATCGCCAACATTTTTCCGTTGTGTTTGCCGATTTTCATTTATTTGAACAACTTTTAGGCTTTGATCATTCCAATATTGATCAGCAGGCTCAAACCTATTTACGATTGCTACAACTCGATCGTAAAGTGACGGTTCATGCTGGCAAACTCTCGTCGACAGCATTATCGCAGGGACAACGAAAACGGCTGGCCTTACTCACCAGTTATCTGGAAGATCGGCCAATTTATTTGTTTGATGAATGGGCGGCGGATCAAGACCCGGTGTTTAAACAGTTGTTCTATACCCAGCTTTTGCCCCAACTGCGCGATCGCGGTAAAACCGTTTTGGTGATTACGCATGATGATCATTATTTCCATCTCGCCGATCGCATGATTAAGTTGGACTATGGCCAAATTGAATTTGATCACGTCCAAGCCAAGCACTCATGACAAACGGCTGAGACGGTACAAATTAAGTCGATCTCAACCGTTTTCAAGTGAGGACAATGGCAATTATTGGGGTTGCTTCTGAGACGTTGTCACTTCTGGCCCTGCCGTCACCACCACCACCCGATCAGGATGCAGGAGTTCTTTAATGGCAGCATTAACCTGCTCCGGCGTGACTGCATCAATTTTTTCGGTAAATTCTTGCAATTCCTGCGGCGACAAGCCATACACCTGATTCATCAGAATGGTGTTTGCCAACGCACTCGGATCGGCTAAGCCGACTGGATAAATGCTGGTTAACGTTCGTTTCGCAGTGGCAACTTCTGCTGCCGTCACCCCTCGCTCCCGCACTTGTTGCAGTAGAGTTAGCGTACTGGTAATGGCTTGCGCCGCATCTTCAGGCGCCGTTTGCATATAGATTAAAAACGGGCCTGGATGAATGCCAGCCTGGAAGGAACTGTAGATGCCATAGGTTAAACCTAAGCGATCGCGAATTTCAGTCCCTAGACGACTGGAGAGTGTATCACCCCCTAAGATTTGATTTAGCACCATTGCCGTGTAGTAGCGCGGATCACGGCGATCGATCGCATTGTAGCCAATCAAAGTAATGGACTGAGTCTTACCAGGAAGAGTGGGGTTAAGGCGAGTTACCGCTTTGGGTAAAGTGACGGAGGGAAATGTAATCTGCGTTTCATTTCCTTGATCCTGCCACTGCCCCAGGGTTTGATTCAGCAAATTCCGGACTTGATTGGGGTCAAAGTTCCCCACTAAAGCCAGTACAGTAGCATCCGGGCGATAGTGGGTTTGATAGAACTGCAACAAATCCTCACGGGTAATGCGTTTGAGGCTATCTTTGGTCGGAAAACTGTGAAACGGATGATTTTCAGGATAAACAGTCTGCTGAAACACCCGGCGAGCTAATCGGGTGGGGTTATCCAGCTCTAGATCTAAACCGGTAAGGGCACGTTGCCGACTTAATTCCAGTTCATCCGTTGGAAAATTGGCATTCTCCAACACATCTCCCAATGCTTGCACCAATGTCGGTAAATCACTGGCCAAAGCATCTCCACTGATCGTGACCCCTTCCCGATTCACCCCAAAATCTAAACTGGCTCCCCGGTTTTCCAAGGTTTTTGCCAACGTCAGCGCATCTTGGTTTTTTGTTCCATTCATTAAGTTGGCAGCAACCAAATTGGCTAGCCCTGCTGTTTCAACTTTGTCATAGGAACTGCCAGCCTGAATATAGCCACTTAACGTCACCGTGGGAGTACTGCGATCGCGGAGCAGTAACACCTGCAAGCCATTGGCAAGGGTGAGTTTCTCGGGGAGGGCATGGACAATATCCTGCTGGCTAGTAGAGGTAATTGGTGGCAAATATTTTGCGACTTCTGCTGGATCAACCGGCTTACCAGGGCTGAAGTTTTCGCTAGTTTGAGTGGAACTGCTAGGACTACTGCCCGCTTTGCCATCTACCAGCGTTGGCTCAAAAAAGCCCACCGTACGACGATTGGGCGCTAGATAGGTTTGGGCTACTCGCTGGATATCGGCAGTACTAACATTGGCGATCGCACTTAACATACGATCGGTAAATTGATAGTTGCCAGTCGTGAGATAGTCATCTCCCAACTGCATAGCCTGACTGGTAATGTCTCGGTTCCGCAAAATCGTCGCGGCTCGCAATTGGGCCTTCGCGCGATCGAGTTCTTCCTGGGTAACACCCCGCTGCCGCAGATCGGCCACCATTTGTTGTAATGCTTGATCAATCTCGGTCAACGTTTTGCCAGGAGCTGCGGTGACAGAAAATTCGTACCAGCCAGCCCCAATCAAATTGTTTGTTCCACCTTCGGCACCACTGGCGAGGCCAGATTCCACCAGCGTTTGATACAGACGAGAACTCCGCCCCCCCGTCAGAATATAGTCCATCACCTGTAGGGCAGGTAGATCAGGATGGTTAATGTCAGGTAAGGGATAGATAGCATTTAACAGCGCTGCACTCCCCGCTTCCCGCAGCACGATCGGCTCTCGCGGCGTAGCCGCCACTGGTGGTGGGGAAGCAATGGTGGGTTCTGAGGGTAAAGGCAGATTGGGCTTGCTCACCTGACCAAAGGTGGCTTTCACCATTTTCAACACATCGTCTGTCCGGAAGTTACCCACTAAAATTAAGGTGGCATTATCGGGACGGTAGAACGTGCGGTAGTAGTCGCGGACCTGCTCAACAGTAAAGCGCTCAACATCAGCTTTGGTTCCTCCTACCGGTAACCCATAGGGATTGTTAGGAAAAGCGGCTTTCATCACAGCTCGGCCTAACCGATAGCTGGGGCTATTTTCGTAGCCTTGCAGTTCCGAAATCACCACTCGCTTTTCGCTGGTCAGTTCTTTGTCCGCAATCACCGCATTCTTCATGCGATCGGCTTCCAGCACTAACATTGGCTCTAGCTTGTCATGCTCAACCGTGCCGAAATAAGCCGTCATGTCATAACTGGTGAAGGCATTCGACTCGCTCCCTAGGGCACTAAAAAACTGGCCAAATTGAATTGGGCGCTCCTTAGTACCTTTAAACATCAGGTGTTCTAGCTGGTGAGCAATACCGTTGATGCCCGGAGTTTCATTGCGGGAACCGACCCGATACCAAACCTGGACTGTCACGACAGGCGCTGTATCCACTTCCTTCGTTAACACCGTTAGCCCGTTCGGTAACACGGTTTTACGAACTCCCTGAGTGAGCGAGAGGTTGGGAACTTGGGGAGATGCCGAAGCTGGAGACGATCGAGGCTGTTCCGCGATCGTAGAGGGCAGAGACGAATGAGTACCTGGAGTTGCAGTAGGAATTGTGGTAGGCGAAGCCGCACTAGGCAACTCAGACAATAACACCAGGGTTAGGCATAGCCCAAATAAGAGACAAGAAAAGCGATATCGACGGAACAGCTTGAACAGAAACATATACGGTGAAAATTCAGGGAGATGAACAGGGAGGCAGAACGCAGACCAACCTCACAGAAAAATTCCTATAGGAATAAAATTATCCTGACTCATGCGAGTCCAGGAGTCAGTGATCTTGAGCTAAATTTAAGCTATTTAGGAGTGAAAATCCTCTAGCAGACAATAGGGCCGACTATAGCTGAGGGGCATTTCCAGCGCATATTGCTGTAAGAGGCCAGCATTGCTCAAAATCGTTTCTGTTTGTCCATCATAAACAATTTGCCCTTGGTTCAAGACGATCGTGCGATCGCAGAGTTCCAGAGCCAAATCTAAATCATGGGTGGCAATTAATTGAGTTAGGGGAAATTGATCCAGTAAGTGAATCAGTTGCCGTCGAGAGCGGGGATCCAGTTGCGCCGAGGGTTCATCCAATACCAACACTTGCGGCTGCATAGCCAACACACCGGCGATCGCGACTCGTTTCTTCTCCCCTCCCGACAGATTACTGGCATTGCGATCGGCATATTGTTCTGGATCCAGTCCCACTGCCCACATGGCTTGAGTTGCCCGAACCGTTAGTTCTTGGCCCCGAAGTCCCTGGTTCATTGGGCCAAAGGTGACATCTTCCCAAACCGTTGGCATGAACAGTTGATCATCAGGATTCTGGAACACCAACCCGACAAAGTTACGAATGGCTTTCAGCGTATGGGACGTGATCGGCATTTCGCCAACAATCACGCTGCCCCGCTGGGGAGTCAACAGCCCATTAAAGTGCAACAGTAACGTCGATTTCCCTGAACCATTAGCACCAACTAATGCGACTCGCTCTCCGGCTTGAACCAATAAATTGACTGCATTGAGGGCCTGAGTACCATCTGGATAAATAAAGCTGAGATCGGTAATTTGGATGCGATTATGATGCATTCAGGTCAACAATAAACAAGGGGCAAAAAACTTTCAACAGACTAACAAATAACTAACTAATCACATAAATTGCTTGTCCTACAAGCATGAGTAGACCAACCAAAACCAATGTCATTCGATCTTTATATCCACTTTTAGGAACTTCATTAACGGCTGGCTGACCATTATAACCACGCGCCAGCATAGCTTGATGAATACGATCGCCCCGTTCGTAGGTACGAATAAATAGAGAGCCAATCATATTCGCGATCACTAGGCGATACCAATGATTACTGTTGAGTAAATTACGAGAAATAGCCGCACGACGCATGGCCTGAAATTCTTCTACCAAGACATTGATGTAGCGATACATGGCTTCCAAAATTGCCACCAGCAGGGGGGGAGTTCGGAGGGTACTGAGTGCGTGTAGTAAGGCTGGTACAGCCGTTGTCATTACTAATGTATTGAGCATCAACAAAGACAACACGGCCTTGAGTAAAACACTACCCAAGACGATCACACCCTCATCTGTAATTTGTAACCAGCCCCACTGCCATAACACCGTCCCTGTATCGCGAAACAAGGTATTGATCAAAACTAGACCAATAAAGATCAGTTCGACTGAAACCCGTTGCAGTAGGGTTAGCAAAGTGACTCGGCTCATCAGCACGATCGTCCCAACCCCGACGCCATAAATTGCCCAGGTTAACCAACGGCCATGCGGCGTCAGGGCAATCGCAAAAACCAGTAACAAGGTTGATAAAAGACGGGTTTGCGGTGCAAGTTGGTGCCAGAGAGAGCCTCTATGACTGTCAACATCCAGGCGAAATGCACCGATATGCAATAGCATCAATAGTTATCCTCAAAAGTGATTCAGTCATGAGGTCATGGTTCTTCCGAGGGCGGATGTCCCGGCTGCCGGACAACCAGCTTGCCAATCCCCCAGGCAATACCAAAGGTAGCCAGAGTACCGATTAATCCAGCCAGGGGTGTGGCGATCGTAGTTGGAACTCCCCGCAGCGCATACTCTTCAAACACCTGATAGAACGGCAACTTATGAGCTGGGGCTTCTGTTACAGCCTTATGATCAAACTTGTGGTCTTGAGCCACCCGATCTAACCCATCTGGATCTTTGCTGGCAAAGGGAGATAGCAAGACTGCAACCAACAGAGCTACCCCTAACCCTCCTACAACAAATGCCTGATTTCTTGTGCGCGCACGGCTTTGACTCATTGAGCTCCTCTCCTACAGTGAATTAGCAGACTGTTCTTGGAACTGCGATCGCTGGCAAAATTCACAGTTCGAGCCGACCAGTGATTACCGAGATGAAATGGATTCCGGCACAGCGGCAATGCGGCGAGGTGGGTGATAAATTAAATCAGGCCGAGTCCGCCAAACATAACTTACTGCTAACACAGTAATGATGGCTTCCCCAATTCCAATGAAAAAGTGCCAGAATGCCAGTGCCGCTAGAGCGACTGTGAATTGTATCGTTCCTGACAAGGCAAGTTGAACTGCACAGACGATCGCAGCTAGAAATACGCTGCTCCAGGCCGCAACCGCCGTACCCACAGCAATTCCTCGCCAAGTATCGCGTCCCAACACTTTCCGAATCACCCGATATAGGTAATAGCCACCAAACGTGCCGATCAGCCCCATATTGACAATATTGGCTCCCAGGGCCGTTAAGCCCCCATCCTGGAAAATCACAGACTGCACAATAAACACTACAGTCATCACCAGTGAGCCAGCCCAAGGCCCCAACAACACTCCGGCTAACGTGCCACCCAGCAAGTGGCCTGATGTTCCTCCCCCCAATAAGGGAAAGTTGATCATCTGAGCAGCAAAGATGAATGCAGCACACACCCCCATCAATGGTACGGCTCGTTCCTGGTAATCTACGCGAACCCGCTTTAAGCAGAGAGCAATCAAGGCGATCGCCAGAAGCCAACACCCTGCGGTGACTGGAATATTCAGAAAGCCATCTGGAATATGGAGTGCTAACCATAACGGTAATAGCGATCGTAGCAGTGGCGTAACAAATATCCCAGAAGACGCAAGTATAACCGTTGTCAAGGTGATATCCTCTTCTATAGTGCGAAAAGATTGACCCAAGCTAAATTAAGCGAGGTTTTCCTAAAAATTCAATCCTCCTTAGGGGGATTTGCCGCAGATTTAATACGGATTTAAGATATACTGGTTCGCTGCGGATCATATTTAACCTCGTCTGCTTGACTGAAAAAATTGATCCACTAGACTCTAACGCTCCTCTTAAGCTATAGTTAAAAACTGCGAGTTTTATAGCCTACTCCTATGCACGCCCAGGAAATAATCCGCTCCATTGAACAGGAGCAGATGAAAACAGATCTGCCGATTATCTATGTTGGTGACACGGTGAAAGTCGGGGTCATCATCCAAGAAGGCAACAAAGAACGAACCCAGCCCTATGAAGGGGTGGTCATTGCGAAGCGTGGTGCTGGCATTAACCAGAACATCACAGTCAGAAAGATTTTCCAGGGTGTCGGTGTGGAACGGGTATTCCTGGTTCACTCGCCCCGGATTGAGAGCATCAAAGTCCTGCGTCGGGGTAAAGCTCGGCGGGCGAAGCTCTACTATCTACGGGATCGTGTTGGTAAGGCAACGCGCCTCAAACAACGGTTCGATCGGGCTTTGTAGTTGGCGATTAGCTATTAGCTCTTGGCTTTTAGAAATTTCTTCCTAATCGCTAACAGCTAACAGCTAACAGCCAATACCTGATACAATACATTCAGGTTCAAATTACGTTTGCGCTCTTAGTTCAGTTGGTAGAACGCAGGTCTCCAAAACCTGATGTCGAGGGTTCGAGTCCTTCAGGGCGCGTATTTATCAAGATAATATAATCGCTGCAAGCGTTGTAAATTACCAATCTCAGCAGGTGTTGAGTATTGGTAAATGTGCTTCGATGCCTATGAATGTACGTTGGAATCAAGATTTACGTACAACGTTAATGCAAGGCAGAATCGCTCACGCAAATAAACGGTTGAAATCTCAGAGAGTTAGGAACTACTTCACTGAAGCTTCATCGAGTATCTGTTGAGGAAAGCTACGGAACGGGTATTTCTAAGGTATTCATTCATCCAATACCTGGGTTCTTCACGAGGAGATACTATGAAACTTGATAAAGCTCTACTGCTAGCAACAACGATCGGTGTAGTCAGCTTGGTGGCCAGAGTCAGCCCTGCTTCAGCAGAGCAATGGTATTTTTGGATTAAGAATGATGCTGATACTAAAATCCAAAAGTTGTTAGTTTCTGAGAACCGACAACAGTGGGGCTACTTTGATATCGGAGCGGGCATTGATCCAGGGGAAACGACGAAGCTGGTTTGGAATGAGTCAACTAATAATCAGGGCTGTAATCAGTGGATCAAAGCTGAGTTTAGTGATAATTCGGAAAGCCAGCCAGCCAAAATCAATTTCTGCAAGGATTTAGACGAGCCCATTGTTTTCCAAAACTAAGGAGATTTCTAGGGAAATTTTACCGTTGGACGGGCGAACGATCGTTCGCCTCTAACAAAAATCGCCAATTGTCCGATAATTTCTATTCTGGAAATCCCCTAAATCTTTCTTCAACTGAATCGCTGTTGCTCAGTGGCAGGCTTGCCCATAGAGAGAAACGGCGATTCGTCTTTGGGGCGGGGAACGACGTTAGTGAAAGAACTCTTCTGCCAAGGTAGGATGAATGCCAATCATTTCATCGAAATCTGGTTTAGTAATTCCACGTTTAATCGCTATCGCAATCCCTTGAATCATTTCTGCGGCATCTTGACTGACAATATGAACGCCTAAAACTTGGCTCGATCCGCGATGAATCACTAGCTTTAACATCGCTGTACCCGGATAGCGATCTAAACGGCTAAACAGGGGTTCAAATTCAGTACGATGGCATTGAATATTGTGATCACCATACTTGTCACGAGCCATCGCTTCCGTCAGCCCAATCGTGGCAGCTTCAGGACGACAAAAGACCGCCGAAGGTACATAGGTATAATCGATATAACAGGGATGATTACCAAACTCAGTTTCTGCAAACGCATGGCCTTCGGCACGAGCCACAGGCGTTAGTGGTAGCCGATCAGTACAGTCGCCGATCGCAAAAATATTTGTTTGGCTAGTCCGGCTATAAGCATCAACGGTGATCGCTCCGTCGTGGATCTGAATTCCAGCTTGCTCTAAACCAAATCCCGCCAAGTTAGGGGTGCGCCCGATCGCACATAGGACAGTATCCACCGTGAGGGGTTGCGCCTGATCACCCTCTAAGGTTAGTTCCAGTCCATTTGGTGTCGTTGCGATCGCGCTGACAGTGGTATGACAAAAACTCTGAATGCCCTGCTGAAGTAAGCCTGTTCGCACCGCCTGTTGTAGATCCTGATCAAAGCCTTGCAGAATATTGCCTGATTGCTCTAATAAAGTGACTTCTACACCAAACGCTTTCAGGATGCTGGCAAACTCTACACCAATATAACCACTACCAATAATCGCAATTCGTTGAGGCAGTTGCTCTAAGGCAAACATTCCTCGGGAGGTAACCGTGTGCTCTACACCAGGAATTTTGGGTTTAACAGGTTGACCACCTACCGCTAGCAACACCTTATCTGCCGTAATTCGTCGATCGTGGACTTGAATTGTATGAGGATCAATCAATACTGCTTTTGCGGGAATAAGTTCAACCCCGACCTGTACTAATGCCTCTTGATGCCGTTGTCGCAGGTGAGCAATTTCTTGATCTCTAGCCGTCTTAAAGCGTTGCCAGTTAAATTGTTGATGGTCAATCTGCCAACCCCAACCATCCGCAGATGCCAATAAACGGGCAAAGTCAGCGGCATAAACCATCAGTTTTTTACTAATGCAACCTTGATTAACACAGACTCCACCAATATGATCCTGCTCTGCGATCGCTACTTTTGCACCATATTTAGCGGCTCGTTTGGCCGCTGCCAGTCCTCCAGGCCCCGCGCCAATGACAAATAGATTGTAGTCGTATTGCATTAGTAAACTAATTAGCTAGCAACAAAATTAGTGAAATAGAAATAACTGACGGATAGATCAACCAAATGATCCCTCAATCTCCTAAATCAAGAGGCAAAGAGTGAGGGATCAGGTTGACATCATTGTGTTAGCAGGTGAAATACCTGAGTTTAGTGTTTAGCAAAGCGCTCCATTTGCTTTTCCTTAGCGCGTTCTTCCGCAAATTCCTGCAAACGAGACACTAAATTGTAGGCTCCAGCGCTGGGAGACTCATCAGTTGCAGGGCCTTCCATTGCCCCACGAATTTCAGTCCAGGCATCAATGCCGCCTTTGAGTTCAGCAACACGACGGAATCCAGCTTGGCGCAGAGAGTTAGCTGCACTGCTCGTTTCCTCATCATTGTTGCCGTAGATGTAGATGTCGCGGGTAGGCATCAGGCCAATTTTAGCCGACTCTAATAGCCGCTCCATTGGCATGGTGATGGCGCCCATGATGTGAGCTTGATTAAATGCTTCTCGATCGCGCACATCAACGATCGTCAGACCAGGTTCACCCCACATCAACCGAGCTTTCAATTCATGAGCGGTGGCTTGTTGATGAAATGAGGGGGGAGTTGGAGTCACCTCAGGCATTCTGTCTTTCAGGGTTTCAATCACTTTCCGCTCGTTGTTTTCACCCCGATCGACCGTTTCTTGAATATTTTTTACACCCCGATAGGTATCCGCAGGCATCCCTGCTGCACCTTCAGGATTTTGTTGAGTATTTGGGTCAAAGTTTTTAATCGTTCCCTGAGCGTTTTCCTGAGCTGTCTGTTGAATGTTGTTATCGGCGTTATCGATGTTATTCATAGGTCAAAATTAGTTAGTCACATCTTCTAAAGATTAGCGGAAGCACTTTACTCAACCCTCTCCCTTTAGAAATAAGAGTTTGATAATCTACCAATTGGTAGAAACCAGACTAGCAATAATGATTAAGGAATTTTATAGCTAGAGACGCGTAAAATTAGTTGTCCTTCCTGGGGATTATGATTAAACATAAATACACCCGATTCCTCTTCACCTTGGGACAGAAAGTCAAATTGTAAATCGCCTGTTTCTACGATTTTCCCAGCGATTTTCAATTCAGCAATTACCTGAACTGATTCAACAGTTTCGCTCCCAGAATTGACTAGCTCAAAAGGCACATAAAACTGGCCATTTGTTTCACGAACCGGCTCCGTTCGCTGAATCTCTAAAGCAGCTGGACGATCGCGATCATTAGCCCAGCTATACACTACTAATGCCGCAATCATGCCAACAATAAATAAGGAAACTGAAAAGCTTACCCATTCTGCCAAACTGCGAGGAGGTCGGCGTGTGGAATGGCCAGCATGAGCATCTTGTTGAAGGTGTGTCATATTGCTAACCGTCCTGCGGCCCCACCGATCGTCGCTGGCAACCCTAATATGATGCTGTAACTTAACCACATTTGCCACGGGTCAGTCAGATGCAATTGGCTGAAAAATACTAACATGATCACTGCCGCAAACAATGACACTAAGTAGGACATAACTGTTTCACTAATAGGTCGTTGAAAAATACCTTTTTGTTGCTGACGTTGAGACTGTTTAGTAAATCCAGCTTGAAATACAATGGCATAGGAGATGACCAGAGAGATCAGCATAACAGCGAGTAGCCATAATCCTGAAACAGCCGCTACCAGCATAGGAACCTCGTCCGTTGGTGCAATATTCGAAGCAATGACGATCGCCCCAATTAATGTGGCTCCAACATCTGCCAATGTCGCATTTAGCCTACCTTCATCAGAGTTTTTTTGCTGTTTAGCATTGCTATTATCCTGCTGGCCGTCACCACCAAGAAACTGATTCGCTAAAGCAACCCCTAAGGTAAATGGCATACTTTCATAAATTAGTTTACCTAATGCTTCATGTAAGGCAGTTTGCAACGTAATTTCCTGTAAAATTATTAGGACAAAAGCACAACAAATAATCCCAATCGCCATCGATTCAACACTATCAATCAGGGCATCGCTGGCGCGTGTATCGCTGTCTTTGCGAAACCCATCGGTACGATTGAGCATGAATACGATTGTGAAAGTCAGAAGCATTGCCATCAGTAATCGTATGGGGTGGGCGAAGGAGCCAATCCACCAAACTTCCATCGTATATAGCAAAGGAATACCAAATAAAAAGCCACCCGATGCGCCTCGAATCAGGTCATCAAATTCGTTTATCCAGGCAGAAGCAGGATGTTTTTTGTAGCCTTGGATCATATTGTGTTGTCTTGTATACAAATTCTAGTAATGTAGTTCACCGTAGCAGGAAGCATTCTTAAGTCCGTCAGTCACCTGGGAGATTGCTAACTCTATCTACAGTTACATTCTGCTGATTGTTTACTACCACTAGACAATTTGGAAACAAGGATTAAGCCAGTACCAAATTTAGACGTTGTTCGGCGTAGCTACTGTATAGCGCTACAAGAAATCGCTGAATTTTTGCTATTTAAAAAGTTGCCGAGGGAGTGAATTCGATCGCAGCTTTCAGCAAGGTACTAACTTCTTCATCCGTTGTTTGCGAGAAATCGTCGTACCAACTCCCAACACTGGAAAACCGACGGGGAGTTTCTAGACAAATCATCTGCTCCGCCTCGGTTTTTAGCTCCTGACAGGTTTCAGGTGCACCGATCGGCACAGCCACTATAACTTGCTGAGGACATGCTTGCCGAACCGCCTGCACCGCTACTCGCATCGTCGCTCCGGTAGCTAAACCATCATCAATTAAAATCACTGTACGATCGCGCAAATTAAGAGCCGGACGATCATCTCGATATAGCTGCTCTCGTCGTTCTAATTCCTGTTGTTCCCGCGCAATTACCTGGTTAAGCGCCGCATCATCCACTCGGCAGGACTGCACAATCTGCTGGTTCAAAATCTGGACATCACCCGGAGCGATCGCTCCCATCGCTAGCTCCTCATGTCCGGGTACACCAAGCTTCCGCACCACTAAGATGTCTAGTGGCACATTCAACACCTTTGCTACTTCAAATCCAATTGGGACACCACCTCGCGGCAAGGCTAGGACAATCGCATCGTCACGATTGGCATAATCAAGCAGTTGTGCAGCTAACAGTTGCCCAGCGACAGTTCGGTTTTTGAAACGCATAACCCCTCGTTGCAAGCAGGCTACGTGTAATCAGTCTAATCCATCCCTCAATCGCTAGCCTCTGTCCTACGAGGTGGGATGAATCCAAGGCAAGCTTCACTCTATACTGGATATTCTGGGCTTGGAGGATTAGATATGGTCAGTGAAGTAAAAGTGGTTTCAGGTCGGGCTGTACCGTTGACCGGAAATGATATTGATACCGATCGGATTATTCCGGCACGATTTTTGCGCTGTGTCACCTTTGAAGGGCTAGGCGCACAGGTATTTGCCGACGATCGTGCCCACAGTCAGGCGCAACATCCGTTTGATCAATCCCAATATCAGGGAGCCGAAATTCTGGTTGTGAATGCTAATTTCGGTTGTGGTTCCTCCCGAGAACATGCCCCCCAGGCGATCGCGAAATGGGGCATTCGAGCCATTATTGGCGAAAGTTTTGCCGAGATTTTCTTTGGTAATTGTGTGGCGATCGGAATCCCCTGCGTCACTGCCGATTCCGCATCAGTCAAGCAATTACAGGAACGGGTAGCGCAAAATCCGCAAGCAACGGTCAGCATCGATTTAGAGGCTATGCAAGTTACCTGCGATGATCTGATAGTGGCGATCGAGATGCCAACTGGAGCGCGTCAGATGATGGTTGCGGGAACCTGGGATGCTTGTGGTCAATTAGTTGCCCAAGCGGCTGAAATTCGAGCAACCGCTACAAAATTACCGTATATCCAGTGGGCGCAGGTCTAAAGTCTGGTTTGAGTCCCTTAAACTCTGTTGAGGCCGTGCTAAGGGTTGAGTGCTGAGTGCTGAGTGCTGAGAAAAAGTTAGCTCAGTCGCTCGGCTCTGAAAATTCGCGCCATCAGTAGAAAATGGGGGCAAGTTGCCTTGCCCCCTCACTAGCATCGAAGTCGTCGTTGCTTGCTAGTGGAAACTTGCTATTTCTTCAAACTTGCCTGCATTTGATCAAAGAAGGCGCCATCTTCAAAGAATTTCTTCTGCACAGCACTCCAACCGCCATAGTCCTCTACCGTGCCGAGTTCTTTGACTGACTGGTACTTATCAGCAAATTCCTTATTCTTGGCCACTGATTCATCGATCGGGCGGAAACCCGCTTTACCAAATGCCTCTTGCGCTTCTGGAGTAAACAGATACTCTACAAACGCTTGAGCCACTTCCCGGGTGCCGTGCTTGTCCACGTTTTTATCAACTACAGCAACTGGGTTGTCAATCGAAATATTGATATCAGGCACGATATAGGGCACTTTCTCGCCTTTCTGCTGAGCCACAATGATTTCGTTTTCGTAGTTAATCAGCGCATCTCCCTGACCCTGTTTGGCAAAGGTATCAGTAGATTCTCGGGCATCTTTCGTGAGAATTGGCACATTCTTATACGCTTTGGTGATGTATTCCTGAGCCACCTTTTCATCTTTGCTGGTTTTCATTTTGTAGTTCCAGAGCGCCAGGAAGTTCCAGCGGGCAATTCCCGAAGTCTTGGGATCAGCCGTAATCCACTTCACATCATCACGAGCTAGATCCTCGAAGGATTTGATGTTCTTCGGGTTGCCTTCCCGGGTCACTAAGACGGCCACTGTTTTAGATGCAATCCCATTGTTAGGAACTTCTTTCTCCCAACCCTGCTCGATCAGCCCCGCTTTCGCAATTTTATTTGTATCTAAGGCTAAGGCGAGATGCACGACATCAGCTTCCAGACCATCAATCACCGCGCGGGTTTGCGACCCGGATCCACCGTAGCTGCGGTTAAATGTTACCGTCTGGCCATGTTCTTTCTGCCATTTCTCGACGAACTTGGGAATGATGGCGTCATGCGCTTCCTTGGTGACAGCAAAGGACACCAACGTCAGTTCGACATCTTTTTGGGAGTTGGCAACGGGGCTGGCGCTACCACTGGGGCTACTAGCCGTATTGGTGTTATCACTACCGGGTGAACAGGCCGCGATCGCGACCGTCAAGCTAGTACCGATTAGAAATAAGGTCACGAATTGCCGGAATGATTTGAATCTCCAGCGATCGGTGACTGAATGAACGATTCTCCCTAATACTCTGGGGATGGGTTGCCAGCCAACCATACCATGCTCTCCTAAAATTTAGCTCATCAATCTACGGTCAACTAGTAGGAATACCGTATTTTTCGTACAACAAAAATCCTACCGAGATTTAGTAGAATTGGCAATGGGTAAACTCCAGTTTTTCTATCGGATTTGTGGATTTACTGGGATAGCGTACTCCGAATGCTGTCAAACATAGCTCCGTCCGCAAAGAACTTTTTCTGAATCACGGACCAACCGCCGTAGTCTGCTGCATAACCCAGAGCTTTTACCGGTGGATATTTTGCCGTGAATTCTTGGGTTTCGGCGATCGTCGGCTCAACCGGCCGAAATCCGGCTTTGGCAAACTCAGCCTGAGCTTCGGGCGTGAACAGGTATTGCACAAAGGCATCAACGACTTCTCGGTTATGGTGAGCCGCGACATTTTTATCAACTACTGCGATCGGATTGTCGATCGAGATATTCACATCGGGAATCGTATAGGGTAGTGTTTCCCCCTGAGTCGATGCCAGCAAAATTTCATTTTCATAGTTAATTAAGGCATCGCCCTGACCCTGCTTAAAAAAGGCATCTGTAGCTTCTCGGGCATCTCGTGTGAGGACAGGAGCGTTTTTGTAGACCTGGGTAATAAATTGCTCGGCTTCAGGTTCACTTTGCCCAGATTTGATCGCCGCATTCCATAAGGCCAAAAAGTTCCAACGCGCCACTCCAGACGTTTTAGGATCAGCGGTAACTAAATTCACCCCAGTTTTAGCCAAATCTGCCCAAGTATGAATATTTTTCGGATTATTGGGGCGGGTAACTAACGCAGCAACAGATTTTGTCACAATGCCTTGGTTGGGTAATTCTTGCTCCCATCCCGACTGAATCAGTCCAGCTTTCGCAATCCGATCGACATCTAGTGCCAGAGCTAAATGCACGACATCAGCATCTAAGCCATCGACCACCGCTCGGGCTTGCGCCCCCGACCCCCCATAGCTCTGACTAATATTGACCGTTTGACCATGTTCTTGCTGCCATTTCTCCACAAACTTGGGAATGATGGTTTTATACGCCGATCGCGTCACCGCAAAGGAAACCAGGGTGATCTCAGAATTGGAGGAAGTGACCGTACTTGGCCCACAGGAAACGAGTGCCAGACTGAACCCCAAACCAACTAGAAATAAGGCGGCAAACCGCTGTGTGAACTGGTGGTGAAACCAAGCTGCGATCGTGGATAAAACTTGCCTCCAAACATGAGCAATATGTGCCAAACTCGCCATACCTCCAACTCCCAAAATCCACTAAACCGATAGGAATATTGTGCTTCTCCGATAGTAACTTGAATTACTGATCGAAAAAGGAATAGGCAGGGAGGTTTATGTTCCTTTAAAAATGCGCGGCTTTTAGCACATCAGCCACCGTCTCGACTTCTAACCAATGACCTGTGATGTAGAGAATATGCACCGGACACTTAAGCTGAATCAATTGGTTCAGCAAGGCTGGGATACGACCAAACTGTTGCATGGTATCCTCCTGAAGCAGCGATCGCAGGGCTTTATAAAACGGCTTCTGACCTTTCGCCG
This sequence comes from Microcoleaceae cyanobacterium, assembly GCA_036703105.1. Classification (GTDB taxonomy): domain Bacteria; phylum Cyanobacteriota; class Cyanobacteriia; order Leptolyngbyales; family Leptolyngbyaceae; genus Pantanalinema. The sequence continues at coordinate 206 of DATNPU010000350.1, read as the reverse complement.
ACACCTTGATTAACCCAGTCCATAACCCACAAATATCGGCTTCTGGCAGATCCCCGCCAATGTGTTGCAAATAGACAGGTTGGCAGAAACTATCTTCTGAGTAAGGTTGAGAGGCAATAATGAAGTCGGGCTTTGCTTGATAGGCTTGGGGTCGAGCTGTGGCATCTACCACCACGACTAAGTCTTTTTTGATCTCCAGAAGTTGT
>DATNPU010000348.1:0-4403 GCA_036703105.1 Microcoleaceae cyanobacterium | reverse complement strand
CCAACTTTTATAAGGTTGTCTCAGGCGAATAGATGGAAACCGCATCAGGGAGTGAGGAATGTGCACGACTTTAAGGATAGCTTGCAGGATGTGATCAGACTATGAGTTCTTCCCCCGATACCATCTGGCAATCCGGATGGGAGAGATCTTGAAGCTATATGCCAGAATAATCAGTTGATTGAATAGGGTTGTTCTGAGAATACCGAGTTTTTGCCAGCGTCGCCCAGAGGTAAGGACACTTGCGGAAGCGATCGCCACCTTAGCTCCCTGCCGTTTCAACCGTTGCATCAGTTCAAAGTCCTCCATGATCGGCTGTTCGGGGAAGCCACCTAGATCTCGAAAGACAGTGGTCTGAAAGAAAAGTGCCTGATCTCCATAGGGTAAATGCAGAAATCTTGATCGCCACTTGACTCCCCATTCCACCAATCGCAATCCCCACCCCGATCCAGCGATCGCTAATTCAAAAGCTCCGGCCGCTGTGCCAGTAGTAGCAAGTGTCCGACGCACAATGCGATCGAAGTTAGGCGGTAAACAGGTATCACCATGGAGAAACAGTAAAATTTCGCCAGTCGCGGCTTTGGCTCCAACATTCATCTGATGCGCCCGTCCCGCTTCCGTGCAGATCACTGTTTCAACTTGATGGGCTTTAGCGATCGCAACAGTCTCATCTGTACTACCACCATCTACCACAATCACTTCGATATAAGCTCCCGATTGAACGGTGGCCAAAGTTTGAGTGAGATTAGTGGCTTCATTCAGCGTCGGAATGATCACCGAAATTTTTGCTGTAACTTGCTTCCAAACCGTTAAATCTTCGGGATAGTCCACATCTCGGAGTACGGGGAGATTGGTACTCACCAGCAACCCCAACTGTTGCGCGATCGTGCAAGTTTGGGCAAACACGCGATCGCTACTCCAGGCAATGCCTTGAAATAACTCTGGATGATACTGTCGCAAGCCAATCAGATAGTAGCCACCATCCGCGGCTGGCCCAAGAACAAGCTCATGGTGCTGTAGTTGCTGCAAAGCAGTGATCAAGACAGATTTGTCTAATGCTGGACAATCCGTTCCAATCATCACCACCGAGCGAAAACCGCGATCGAATGCAGACAGAAACGCTTGAGACAAGCGATCACCCAAATCTCCAGTGCCCTGCTGGCCATACTCCAAGTCTGTCCCTAACCAGGCTGACATCTGAGCCAGATCGCCGCCTGTAAACCGGATTTCGATCGTGAGGGGAAGATGCGATCGTAAATTCCGCACCTGAGCCAGAGTATGTTCTGCCATTTGCCGATGCAGTTCAGCGGCTCCAGTAGCGCCCAAAGCTGGGATTAAGCGGGTTTTAGCCTTTCCAGATTCAGGATAACGAGTAAAAACAATTAAACAATCGATCGCAGTCACAGTTCCAGCCAATCAAACAAGTCCAGGCATCCATTATCGTCTCACCATCACGCTTTGACTGAGGTAAACGCAACAATGCAAATTACCAATGATATTCAGTTTGGGTAGAATTTTGCGTTGCTAGCTCTCTGGCTATAACAAAACGTCAGAGATCTGGCTCTCTACCCTTGTAGAACCCATCATCACGGCTCACAAAGTTACCCCTATGCAACCTTCCTCACATCAACCGGCGACTGGCTCCCAAAAATCGATCGCGAAAGTTGGAGCGATTTCCCTCGTTGTGTTAGCCCTTGTTATGGCCGTCACGAATCCCGATCAAAAGACCTATGTGAAATATGTTTTTGATCAACGATTGCCAGAACTACAAAAACAAGCTTGTAGCGAATCTCACCTGCATGAGCATAATCAACCACCGGAAATTAGAGAACTGGCTAAGGTGATGTGTCAGGGTGGATTTTTATTGACTCAAACGATCGGGCGCGGGTTGCTAGAGAACTTCATTGATGCTACGACCAAACGCCAAAATTTTGGTCTCTTCAGCGTCTATACCACCGAAACCTCGGTTGGCAGTTTAAAGACGATCGCCGTCTGCAACCAGTTTTTCACCTTTGAAGCGCGCCAGTAATCCACCACTAGAATTGGTCGGTTGCTCAATCTAAGGGGTATTCTATTGATCGGATCAATAGGTAAATTTGCTTCATTGCGGTTGAGCTATGGCAGGACATAGTAAGTGGGCAAACATCAAGCGCCAAAAGGCACGGGTGGATGCGGTTAAAGGTAAGGTGTTTACAAAAATCTCGCGGGAAATTATTGTGGCAGCTCGCAGTGGTGTGCCCGATCCTGCCGGAAATTTCCAACTACGGACGGCGATCGAGAAAGCGAAAGCGGCTGGGATTCCGAATGACAATATTGAGCGCGCGATCGCCAAAGGGGCGGGAAAGCTGGGAGCTGATAACGCAGCACTGGAAGCGATTCGTTATGAAGGGTATGGGCCAGGTGGCGTAGCCATTTTGATCGAAGCGCTAACAGATAATCGCAATCGCACCGCCGCAGATCTACGAGCGGCATTCAGCAAAAATGGCGGCAACTTGGGGGAAACAGGCTGTGTCGGTTGGATGTTTGACCAAAAAGGCAGCGTCGATGTCTGCCTCACTCCCACCAAGACCGGGCGAGGCCGCCGGGGAGAACCGATCAACGAAGTCAGCGAAGAGGAACTGCTGGAAGCCTTCCTGGAAGGGGGCGCAGATACCTACGAATTAATAGAAACGGAAGATGGTACCGTAGCCCAAGCATTGACCGATCCAACAAATCTAGAACTGTTGAGTCAAACCTTGAGAGATAAGGGCTATAGCGTCACACAAGTTGAACTGCGCTGGATTCCCAACAACACGATCGAGGTGAATGATCCGGATCAAGCTCGCAGCGTCCTCAAACTAATGGATGCCTTGGAAGACCTGGATGATATCCAAAGTGTGACCGCGAACTTTGACATGACAGATGAACTGATGACCGTCAGTGCCGCTTAAATAAAAACGGAGGAGTCTGAATGCCCCCATTCGACTCCCCCACGGATCTGTGCTCTACACAATTACTACGATACCGATTGTTACTGGGTTTCAACTCATCCGATCGACTCATCCATTTGGGTGAAATTGGTTGTTGAGGATACAATAGCGATCGCAATCACTCAAGCGGCCATAGGAGTAGGAGATGGCGGCGGAATTCCTGCTTCTTGACAGTATTCCAGGTAGCCTGCGATCGCTTTTTTTCATTGCGATTAAACGCTAGCCAGTTGATAGGCGGCTCCTAATCCCGCACCCATTTCGGCAGGAGTAATCTTGCCATCACCATCCGTATCGATCGCATCGAATACAGCATCGGTGCCCATCCATTCTTCGCGGGTGATAAAGCCATCGCCATCCAAATCATAGGCATGGAAGATGTCTTCGGCGGCATGACGAATGTAACTGACCCCGTCTAATTGGGCTAACCGTTTGGCTAGTAAGGTTTCCAGGGTTTCTAACGCCTTCGTAAAACCTTGAATCCCTTCCGCCAATTTTTCGGAGGACATGCGATCGGCGGTATGCATCTGGTCAAAGGTAGCTTTGTCGATCGTGATCCGCTCCATGTCCATCGTTGCCGCTTTCGCTGGATCAAGTTTGCGGATGAGTGTGCCCTCATTGGCATGTAATTCCCCTAACAGTTTGGGCGAAATTGTCAACAAATCGCAGCCTGCCAGTTCGCAAATCTCATCCATATTGCGGAAGCTAGCTCCCATAACTTCGGTTTTATAACCAAACTTTTTGTAGTAGTTATAAATCCGGGTGACAGATTGCACCCCTGGATCGTCGGCTCCACTGTAGTCCTGTCCAGTTTCTTTTTTGTACCAATCCAGAATCCGACCGACGAAGGGCGAAATTAGAGTCACGCCAGCTTCGGCACAGGCGATCGCTTGATGAATACCAAACAACAGCGTCAAATTACAGTGAATCCCTTCTTTTTCCAGCACTTCGGCAGCTTTGATCCCTTCCCAGGTCGCTGCAATCTTGATCAGAATCCGTTCTCGGGAAATCCCGGCTTGCTCGTATTCTTTAATCAGATACCGAGCTTTATTAATCGTGGCTTCAGTGTCATAGGAAAGACGGGCATCCACTTCAGTCGATACCCGTTTGGGGACAATTGCCAAAATCTTTTTGCCAAAAGAGACGGCTAAGCGATCGAAGGCTAGCGCCGCTACTTCTTTATCGGTTGCCCCAGAACCCGCATCTGCTCTCGCTTGTTTTAGGGTTTCATCCACAATCTCCTGATATTCCGGCATTTGGGCAGCGGCTGTAATCAAAGATGGATTGGTAGTGGTGTCGCGAGGCTTGAATTGCTCGATCGCTTGAATATCTCCGGTATCGGCAACGACCACGGTCATGTCGCGCAGTTGTTCCAGTAATGTCGCCATAGTGCTGTCCTTGGATGCTGTGGTTAGTTAACTGGTCAGTCGCAGTGAGCTA
>DATNPU010000307.1:0-6184 GCA_036703105.1 Microcoleaceae cyanobacterium | reverse complement strand
ATCGCTAGCTTCTGAACCATAAAGCTACCTAGTTTAAATTTGCCGAAATAATAAACAGGTTAGCTCAGCTCTCAGAAATTCTTTGGCGAAATGAATCAAACTGTTACATGAATTGGCAAAAATTGCGACTCAGATTGACAGTTAGATAGCACCGATGAGCAATTAACCAAGATGAAGTGATTGACTAATAGTTAAGTCGGCAAAATGTTGTAGCTGCCAAAGACTTTGAGGGTTTCCGTGTAATGTTGCTTTAACTCTGCCAATGCGTCTTGAACAGCTGGGCTATGGGAATCGGCCTCTAAATCAATAAAAAACAGGTAATCCCCAAGTGATCGTTTAGTTGGACGGGATTCAATGCGGGTCAGGTTGATCGAGCGATCGGCAAATACCTGTAAGGGCTTGACTAACGCACCCGGCAAATCATGCACACTAAAGGCTAAAGACGTATAAGCACCACCGGGTGACGGTTGTAGACTGAGTATCCAGAATCGGGTGCAGTTATCCGGGTGATCATTGATTGGACTGGCTAAAACTGGCACGTTGTAAAGGTGGGCAGCCCGCTCCGAGGCTACAGCCGCCGCCGTTGGTTCCTGGGCTAACCGCTGTACCGCTTCCGCTGTTGAGTTGACAGCAATCAGTTGTGCTCCTGGCAGTGACGTTTCTAACCAGACCTGACACTGTGCCAAGGCCTGAGGATGCGAATACACCGTTTGAATATCCGTTAATGACTCCGTGTGAGCAATCAGGGCATGAAAAATCGGTAATACCAATTGCCCCTGAATCTGTAACTGATCCAACTGCCACAATGTATCCAGAGTGGTCGTTACACTGCCTTCAATCGAGTTTTCTACCGGCACAACGGCTATATCTACTTGCCCCTGAGCCACCACTTCCAGGGTACGAGTAATGCTGGGGCAAGGACATAGCACTGCATCGTGTCCAGCAGTCTGCATTAACCAGTTGGAGTACTGGACAGCCGCCGTTTCAGCATTGGTGCCAGAGGGGCCTAAATGTGCGATCGATACAGCCATAATTTCCCAAATTTTGAAGTCATCCGAGGGCATGTTATCAAACACTACCTAGGATTACACTGTGTTCCGTCCTGCCATTTCTCAGATTGTTCACATCGTGTCATGATTCCGAAACGATTTACCGCCAGCAGCTCCACAAATTAACTCATCACTTTTTGCTTGATTATTTCAGTTCAACCAGGTGTTCGCCAGTTTTGAAGAGTCGCCAACTGAGTTACAAACTGCCAAAAAGTCGCCCCCTTAGCAGTGTATAGTGTTTTTACTTAGACACGATCCTACTCATATTTTTAACAATTGTTTAAAATTAGTAACAGTTGCTAATTGTCCGGTTGCCGTTTATTTCTACTTGGCTCCTCAAATGGATACTCGTTTTACTGCTTCTCAGTCCGTTGAACTTCCAGTAGCTGAACAACCGATTCCAATTCAGCATTATCTCCGCCAACCCCAACGGTTAGTCAATGCTCTGGCTACTTCTAGCCGGATTGAGCCGCTAGGTGATGAATTATTTCGCCTCAAAATGCGGCCACTCTCGTTCATGATGGTCAGCCTTCAGCCGATCGTGGACTTACGAGTCTGGGCAGAATCGGATGGCACTGTGCATTTACGCTCAGTACGATGTGAAATTCGCGGAATTGAATATATTAATCAACGGTTCGCCTTGAATTTGGTTGGTAAATTGCAGCCACGTCAGTTAAAACAAACAACCTATTTGGTTGGCAAAGCGGACTTAGAGGTGACGGTAGAAATGCCCCCGCCCCTGATGTTTACGCCCAAACCCATTCTAGAAACAACTGGGAATGGCTTACTAAAAAGCGTTCTGTTGACCATTAAACAACGCTTGATGCATCAACTATTACTTGATTATCAGGAGTGGGCAGGCTCCCATGATGCCACTGAGACAACGGCTCAAGTTCGGGGGTTATCAACCAATAGCCCGATCGCGTAATTCAATTGGCAGACCACTGCACCTGCAACAGTGAACTGCGAAGCAATTGGATTCAGATTCAACCCATTATCCTATTCCTGGCAAGCTATTGGCAGCATCAGACGGATAGGTAGATAAGTCAGAGCCCCGGCAGGGACTAAACGAACGGCGATGATAACAGGAGACACCGTATTGGCTGAGCGCTAACCGATGCGATGGCGTTCCGTACCCCTTATTGTTCACCAGACCATACTGGGGGTACTTCACCGCTAACCGGGTAATTAAGTCGTCTCGCCAAACTTTAGCCAAAATACTAGCCGCCGCGATCGCTAACGAGCGTTGATCCCCTTTGACGATCGGCTGCTGGGGAATCATTAACCCTGGAATCCGCTGATTACCGTCCACCAAACAGAGGTCAGGCCGAACCTTCAGCTTCAAAATGGCTCGTTTCATGGCTAGAAGCGAGGCTTGCAAGATATTCAAGCGATCGATCTCTCGGACTGAGGCATAGCCAATCCGGCAATCTACCGCTAACTGCTTAATTTGGAGCGCTAATTGAGTCCGTTGAGCGGCTGAAAGCTGTTTACTATCCGTCACTCCAGCAGCAATTAATGGTTGCACAGCGGCATTCGGCAAAATCACCGCCGCCGCTACCACTGGCCCAAACAAAGCACCACGCCCTACCTCATCAACCCCAGCGATCGTCTGATCACCATCTTCCCACTCCGTTAATCCTGGAATGGCAAGTTGTTGCTGGCTAGATTGCATAGAGCGTGGCATATCAGCTTCTCACGAATCACCCGTTGTGGCCGACGATCGCCGCCGTCGCCGCCGATTGACTGCACTACTATCAGTTGGTTCCGGTTCGCTGGATAACTCTGTAGCCGCATCATTCGCTAATGCTTCCGGCTCCTCAGGCAAGCTAGGCGCAGAACGCTTGGAGACCTTAGGACTGTCAGCCCTATCATCTTCAGCGGGCTGAACAGCAACGATCTCTGGCACAGTTGGAGACTGACCAGGTAACACCACCGAAACCACTGCCGATTTCGGATTCTTCACTTCCTGGCTCGACAATACCAATGGCGAAACCCCCATCCAGGCAAACACCTCCTGTTCTTCAGGAGTCATTTCTACTGCAACTACCTCTGGTGGAGACGCGGGAATCTTATTGCCATCCCGTTTCGATCGCCCCCGTTTTTCTTCAATCTGTGGAAACGCAGTCGGTTCTGGCACCGGAGATCTACCCTCCTGAACCGGTTCTGCATCTCGTGCAGGGGCAAAATCCTTACCAACTCCATGAGTAATCGTTTTCCCGGAGCGCCCCCGGCCACGACCACCACGGGTAGGTGGCTCCGATCGCCGACCTCGCACTACAGGCAAATCGTCGGTTGCAAAGTCTTCTCCATCAACGTCCAGGTCAGGGCTACCCCCACCCCCAATTTCTGGTGGTGGTAGTGGGCTACCCGTTCGCCCCTCTTCCCAATTGCCACGCCCCCGTTCCCGCACTGGTGGCAGTTCATCCCCAACTCGGCGACGACGGCGACGACGATTCGCTCCCATCTCTTGATAACTCGGATGATGTGTCAATTCCTGCAAATCGGACGACTCATCATCATGGCTGCGATCTTCCCAAACCAAGCCCCCAGAAACTGGAATATCAGGCAATGTCGTGTCGCGGTTCTCTCTCTCTCGGGCCCGACTCCGTCCTTCAATACTCCGTTCGGCTGGGCGATAGTCTGGCAAAGAGGGGACCACTGTGCGCTCCACCAGTTCACCCATACTCTCTTCAGGTTCACCCGGCAGATGGCCCAAGTGCCCTAAGCCACCACACTGCGGGCAAGTACGACCAAACAGCTCGTAGATATTCTTACCCTGCCGTTTACGGGTGAGTTCTACTAGCCCCAGTTCAGACAATTGGGCAATTTGAGGTCGAGCTTTGTCGGCTCGTAGCGCTTTATTGAAATGCTCTAAGACTTGCAATTTATCCCGATGGGACTCCATATCAATGAAGTCCACCACAATTACCCCAGCAATATTACGGAGGCGTAATTGGCGGGCGATCTCAGTGGCAGCTTCGCAGTTTGTCCACAGTACCGTTTCACGCGCCGTTGCCGATCGCGTAAACGAGCCAGAGTTCACATCAATCACCGTTAAAGCTTCCGTCCGCTCAATGATGATGTAGCCACCAGATGGTAAGTCCACTCTCGGCTTCAAGGCTTCTCGGATGGCGGCATTAATGCGGAAATATTCCAGAATAGGCACACGATCGCGGTGGTGATCAATAAATACCCCCTGCGGCATTCTGCCCCCACCCCAGTTCATTAACTGTTGCTTAACTCGTTTTAAGCCAGTGTGGGAATCAACCACAATTCGGTTTACATCGGCACTATAGACATCGCGCAGAACCCGCTGAATAAAGTCATCATCCCGGTTTAACAGCGCTGGGGCCCGAGTGGAGGTCGCTTCCTGCAAAATCGCTTCCCATTGGCGTTGCAGATTTTCCAGATCTTCAATAATCGCTTCCTCTGGCATTCCTTCTGCTTCTGTTCGCACCACTAGCCCCATGCCAGCCGGTTTGATCAAAATTGCCAGTGCCCGTAATCGATTCCGTTCATTTTCATTGCGAATTCGGCGTGATAGATTAACCCCTTTGTTGTAGGGCATCATCACTAAATAGCGGCCTGGTAAAGAAATATTCCCGGTTAAGCGAGGCCCCTTATTGCCGGTGGGCTCCTTCATCACCTGCACCAACACTTTTTGTTGAGGCACCAGTAGTTCTGTAATTGAACCAGCTGTACGACGCAACCTTAACGGGCCCAGATCACTCACATGAATAAAGCCGTTACGTTCAGAGTCGCCAATGTTGACAAACGCGGCATCAATCCCTGGAAGAACATTTTCAACTACACCGAGATAAATATCACTGACTTGGTGGCTACCCGTTGCCACTATCAGTTCTTGGATCTGTTCTTCGGAAAAAACGGCAGCGATGCGATGCTGCTCTGCGATAATAATTTGCTTTGGCATTCAGTTTCCTCAAGAATGAGCCACTGCGAGGACTAAGGACATTGATGGCTCCCCGCCTGTGCTTCGGTGTACATTATTACGATTCGGATAGAAGCCCTAGAACTACACATAAGGCAGATAGGACACTCCCGTCTTGAGGTGAGGGAGAATCTAGCCGCCTCAAGGTAGTTGAGTGCGGTGATAGACAGTAAAACTAACTACAGTCAGTGCTTAAATTCAAGGTGACCATTCATTTGGAACACCAAGACTGGCGAATTAAAGAAAAAGCCTGAGGTAAGCTGTGTCTAAATACTAAACACTGAGCTATCCAGCGGTATCCCTGGGAGTCTCCAGTCCACAACAGCCTCTATTGAAATGCATTATAACGTGCAGAGATTTCTCTGCCACTAAAATTCACGAATCCATCATGGATACTGGTAAACCATCTGTCAAAACTAATCGCTGACGATGCGTTTTAAGTAATTGCAACGACTGACCCGATACCTGCTCTAGCATTTGGACAACCTGTTCTGGCCGCAGCAAGGTGCCGTCATTCCGGCAACTGCCAATATAGCGGAGCATAACGTTGGGAGATGTAGATTCGAGTTTGAGGTCAGATAAGCGATCGCGCAGATTAATAGACTGGCTCTTTCCCGACTTCGTTGTGTGATCTACCCAAATGGCATGACTCGCCAATACGGAATTAACCCACTGTTGCCAGTCTGACTCAGCAGGCTCTAATTGACTATGCGCTGGATCATCAGGAGGAGACTCCATAGCGATCGTAATCACATACTCTGCTTGCGTCAGGGACTGGGTCGCCGCAGGAGCCTGAATGTCTACAGCTTCAGCATGATAGATCGGTAAGTTGGAGGGGAGTTGAGCCGCTAAGCGATCGCGGAACGTGGCCACCTCGATCGCTTCAGTCAGCTCAAAATCCACAATTTCACCAGAACTGGTTACGCCTAACGGTAGGGCATTAGCGGGAATAATACGGGGATTCGGATGGAAGCCACCGGTAAAGGCAATCGGTAGAGCGGCTCGACGAATGGCGCGATCGTACAGACGCATTAAGTCCAAATGGCTGACCAAGGCCATATCACCCTGTTTGCCTAACCAGACGCGAATCCGTTGCACCCGTTGCTGATTCGGTTGAAAATGTCCGGCAAAACTAGGAATGGGCTGAGGTGGAATGACGACATTATGACCAAAATCCAATCCA
>DATNPU010000304.1:0-4284 GCA_036703105.1 Microcoleaceae cyanobacterium | reverse complement strand
ATCGCTATGGGCAGATGAAGCGACTTTAGCTCTCAATATTATTAATCGACCATTAGTCGATCTATTTAAACCCTTAGCCTATGAACAAGGCGCACCATTAGGGTTTCTAACCATTGAAAAACTGATTGTGGAAGTCGTTGGTGATCATGAATACACCTTGAGATTATTTCCATTCATTTGTGGGATCACCTCACTATTCCTGTTTTATCAATTAGCAAAACGCATTATAGAACCTGGCGCAATTGCAATTGCAGTAGCCCTATTTGTCAGCCTAGAACCTTTAATTTATTACACAACCGAGGTCAAACAGTATTCCAGTGATGTGACGATCGCATTACTGCTTTATCTCGTTTTGATGAACATTCGTCAACCCAAGTTAAAGCCTAGGCAAATGATTGGGGTTAGTCTCTTAGGAGCGATCGCGGTTTGGTTTTCTCATCCTGCTATTTTTGTTTTAGTCGGAATTGAAGCTAGTTATTGGTTTAGTTGTTGGCTCAATCGAGAACGGATTCATAGCTGGCATCGCCTCTGGATCTATGCCGTTTGGCTAGCTAGTTTCTTCGGGATTTATCTGATTTCTCTCGCTAAATTAGGCCGTGATAAGGAATTATTGAAATCTTGGAGTCAAGCATTTCCCCGATCGCTATTCGATCTATCCTGGTTACTGACAGCGATTGCTCAAATGTTCGCTAACCCTCTCGGCTTCCTACCACCACTAATCTTATTAGCAATTTTTGCTTGTTTACTGGGTTGCTTTACCTTAGGGCAACAAAATCGAGATCATCTCATTTTACTGTTAGTTCCAATTGGAATTACTTTAGCAGCTGCTTATCTAAAGAAATATCCATTTCACGATCGCTTACTATTATTTTTGGTTCCCAATCTAATTTTACTGATTGCGATCGGAATCCATACATTATTCAAACATCAGATTCGGCTACGGCAACTTCCTCAATTGCGATTATCTAAACTTTTAGGCGTAATTCTAACAGTTTTATTACTGACTCCATCCCTTGGTCAGGCAACTCAGTTAGTCTTTCAACCTGAACAACGTCAGGAAATTCGTCCAGTTTTGAAATATATCAAAAAACATCAGCAGGCTGGGGACATTTTATACATCTATCAACGGGGCATTCATCAGTTTAAATACTACGCTGATAAATATGGATTCAATCGCAAGGATTATATCCTCGGAGTTGATGATTTAGATGTACATGATGGAAAGAAACTCTCAAAGAAAGAGCGAGAACGGTACAAAGCGGATCTCGATCGGTTGCGAGGAAATCCCCGAGTTTGGTTACTGTTTTCCCATGCCCGAGTTAGAGCCGAAAATCAGATGATTCGGAATTATCTCGATCAAATTGGCGATCGCTTAGATACCTATCGTCAGCCCGGTGTGTTCGTTTATCTATATGATTTAAGTAGGAAAAAATAGTTTTTTATGTTGTGATGATGTCCGAACTTCCTGCACTAACAACGGATACTATCTGGGCAATTATTCGCGATACTGTTGACGACGAAACCGCCAATGCTTTGGTCTGGCAAGGTTTAGGTTATCGATATGATGCGGCTACTGGCCAATGGGATAACAACAACGTTGATCCGGCATGGCGAGAAGACTATCCTGAACCACCCAATTTCATTGAAAGCCGTCCGGCTACCGTGAAACTAACGCGATCGATCCCAGCTGAGAACAAGCAGTTACTTAAAGAAAAGCTGGGGTTTGAGGGTTATAAAATCAATGAGCTGATTCCCCGCAAAACTCGCCGGGCCACGATCGCGAACTGGCTACTCAGTTACATGCAACTTCATGGCATTAAGGATTAGCGTGTAGTCCAGACCCATCGATGGGATTGATCCCAATATCTTCTGACGCTTATGTCTACTGATCCCTATGCCTGGATCGAGCCAGCCCTAAACACAATTCATCGAGCAGATTGGTATCGATCAGTCAAACCGATTCAGGGTCGTGCTGGAGCGATCACCAATTTAGATGGACAATCGCTGATTAACTTTGCCAGCAATGATTACCTGGGGTTGGCTGGTGACGATCGTTTAATTCAAGCGGCGATCGCGGCGACTCAGGAATACGGCACAGGCAGCACCGGCTCCCGGTTAATTACCGGACATCGCCCTTTACACCGAGCTTTAGAACAAGCGATCGCCCAACTCAAACAAACCGAAGATGCGCTGGTATTCAGTTCTGGCTACCTGGCAAACATTGGCACGATTAGTGCCGTAGTCGGTAAGCGCGATCTGATTCTGGCCGACCAATACAATCACTCCAGTCTCAAAAATGGTGCCATTCTCAGTGGTGCGACGATCGTCGAATATCGCCACAATGACCTTCAGCAGGTACAAGAATTATTGCAGCAACAGCGCGATCGCTACCGTCGCTGTCTGCTCCTGACTGATAGTGTGTTCAGCATGGATGGCGATCTCTGCCCCTTACCGCAACTATTAGATTTAGCCGAGCAGTTTGACAGTATGTTGCTGGTTGATGAGGCTCATGCTACTGGAGTGTTAGGTCAAACAGGGGCAGGGTGTGTCGAGTATTTCGGCTGTACCGGACGGCCATTAATCCAAATGGGCACATTGAGTAAAGCTCTGGGTAGCCTGGGCGGTTATGTTGCTGGCTCTGCCACTCTGATTGATTTTCTGCGTAATCGTGCCCCCAGTTGGATCTACACCACAGGTCTGTCTCCGGCGGATACGGCTTCGGCCCTAGCAGCGATCGCGATCGTGCAGCAATCTCCCCAGCTACGAGCCCAACTGTGGCAAAATGTGCAGACTGTACAACAGGGATTGAGTCAGGCATTAAGGGAGCTACCGTCTACTTATACCCTGCTACCTTCCGCATCTCCGATTCTCTGTTTACAAGTTGATAGCCCAACAACAGTTCTTCAGTTAGGACAAGCTCTGAAACAAGCTGGTTTTTTTGTGCCAGCTATTCGTCCCCCCACCGTTCCTACCAGTCGTTTGCGCTTAACCGTCATGGCAACTCATCAGCCTGAGCAGTTACAACAGGTGGCGATCGCGCTGAGTCAAGCTATTGCCAGACTGTGACAGCACTTCAATCGGTTAGGACAAATCAAATGAATCAAAGTGTTGTCATTCAGTTTCATACTCAGCACTCAGTACTTTGCTATACCAACTGAAGTCCATTAAATTCTTTCTCTAAAGCAAATATCCAATCTGGTATGCGTCGAGACAGACAAGCGGCCAATAATCTGATAAGTGTGATCGCTATTCAATCAAAGCCCCTAAATTTGCTAACCTAGCTTAAATACACTCTTGGGAACGGGGAACGTGGATATTCAAATTGGAAGGGGCAAAACTGCCCGTAGAGCGTATGGCATCGACGAAATTGCACTAGCACCGGGACCAAGAACGCTCGATCCCGTGTTGGCAGATACCCGCTGGACGATCGGCGGCATTGATCGTGAAATTCCCATTATCGCTAGCGCGATGGATGGCGTAGTGGATGTGGGTATGGCCGTGCGGCTGTCGCAACTAGGAGCATTGGGCGTTTTGAACCTGGAAGGGATTCAGACTCGCTATGCTGATCCCAATCCAATCCTCGATCGCATTGCATCGGTGGGTAAAGACGAATTCGTCAGCCTGATGCAAGAACTATATGCCGAACCCATCAAACCAGAATTGATCGAGCAACGGATTCGAGAAATTAAACAACAGGGTGGCATCGCTGCCGTAAGCGCCACTCCAGCGGGAGCATTGAAATATGGTGAAGCGGTGGCTAAAGCCGAAGCCGATCTGTTCTTTGTGCAAGCTACGGTAGTTTCAACGGCTCACTTATCACCCGAGTCGATTACTCCCTTGGATCTCGCGAATTTCTGCCAGGAAATGCCGATTCCTGTGGTACTCGGAAACTGCGTCACCTACGAAGTTACCCTCAACCTGATGAAAGCAGGAGCGGCCGGAATTCTCGTCGGGATTGGGCCTGGTGCGGCTTGTACCTCACGAGGCGTGTTAGGGGTCGGTGTTCCCCAAGCGACGGCGATCGCGGATTGTGCGGCTGCCCGAGATGACTACTATCGGGAAACTGGTAATTATGTGCCTGTGATTGCCGATGGTGGGTTGATTACGGGTGGTGATATTTGCAAATGTATTGCTTGTGGCGCCGATGGTGTGATGATTGGCTCCCCCTTTGCCAGAGCGAAGGAAGCTCCCGGACGCGGCTATCACTGGGGGATGGCCACTCCTAGCCCCGTGCTACCACGTGGCACTCGCATTCGGGTTGGCACTACGGGTACTCTGGAGCAA
>DATNPU010000298.1:0-14549 GCA_036703105.1 Microcoleaceae cyanobacterium | reverse complement strand
TCAAGCCATGTCTAATCCCAAATTGGCAGATATTGCTCGCTTTTTTGGTGAGGAACGAGCTGCTGCTACAGGTTGGGCGCATTTTTTGGTCATGGATTTGTTCGTTGGCCGCTGGATCTACTGGGAAGGACAACGCACCGGAATTTGGACGGTACATTCCCTGGCTCTTTGCCTATTTGCCGGGCCGTTGGGCTTACTGTCTCATATCGTCACCAGTTGGGTCACTAAAACCTTCATCACCAAATCTCCTACCCCCTCTGAACCTGCTTCTGTTTCTTCGGCCGGGGAATAATTAAGGATTTATCCTTTCTGATCTCCCCGATTTGCCTCACCCGCCCGCCCCATCCCCCTCATCCTTCCGGGGGAAGCCAGTCCGATATGGAAAAGTCAAGCTATATCTTGAAGACAGTTAAAAAGCAATGCGATCGGGGGGATAGCATGGTCACGACTGTATTAAGTCAAGTCACCGTAGTAAGCTGCATGGCGCGGTGGGCAATGGTTGACGCTCCATCTGATTGCATAACGTTATTCAAGCTGTGCGATCGCCTGGGCGCTTAACAGTAGCTATGCGGCTGAATCGATTTAATCCAGCATCCTACTGGCTAACGATTAGTGCGATCGCGCTGACCTGTTTCCTTTCCGCGTATGGAGCCTTTAAAGCGCTCGATTTGGGCATAGAAGCCTCACCCATCTGGTTTCCAGCCGGCATTGGGCTAGCGGCATTACTGCTCTATGGGCGACGGGTTTGGGTTGGCATTACGTTAGGAACGTTCTTATTCGCGGCGTCATTAGGCGTTTCGTGGTGGGTAGCGAGCCTCGCCGCCTTGGGCAGTACCTTAGAAGCGATCTCGGCACAGCAATTTTTGCACTGGGCTGGCTTTGATCGATCGTTGAAACGAATTTCTGACACCATTAGCTTCCTGACCTTGGCTGTGGTGTTAGCACCCACTTTAAACGCAACTAGCAATACACTCGTGGGTGCCGTTGCTGGACTTCACCCCTGGAGCCATTTTGCGGCTCATTGGTGGACAGTTTGGTTAGGCGACGGCATGGGGATTTTGCTGATTACCCCCTTGCTATTGACTTGGCTGGGTAGACCCTTACCACCCGAGTTGGCTCCTAGACGACTAAGACAGCGTTGGCGGCAGGAAGCTGCCTTTCGGCTCCAGGTTGTAGCGTTGAGCATCTGGGCAGGACTGTTGATCGGCGTCAGTGCGATTGTCTTTACCTGTGCTAGCAAAACTACGATCGCTCACTATCCTTTAGAGTATTTACCCTTTCCTCTCATCATTTGGGCCGCTCTACAACTGGGGCAACGGGCGACTGTCTTCAGCAGTTTAGTGGTTTCCGCGATCGCCATTTGGGGTGTGGTGCAACATGCTGGGCCGTTCATGACCAAAACGGACGGTGATATTCGGCAAGCAGTTCTGCTCCTGCAAACCTTTATTGGCGTGATGATGATGACGGCACTGGTGTTAGCGGCAGCAGTAGCAGAGCGCCAGCAGAGTGAAGAACGGTTTCGGGCAATTTTTGAAGGAGCAGCGATCGGGATTGGTCTAGATAGCCTCGATGGCCATATCGTCGAGAGTAACCCCGCCTTGCAGAGTATGTTGGGTTACAGTCGGGAAGAGTTGTCGCAAATGACTTTCGCCAACTTTACCCATCCCGATGATCTGGCTGTGGATGTGGAACTGTTCAGCGAAATGGTGGCGGGTAAGCGGGATTCGTACCAGATCGAGAAACGCCAGTTCCGAAGTGATGGACAGCCAGTCTGGGTGCGCCTGACCAATTCCCTAGTGCGGGATCTTGAGGGCAATCCTGTATTTACGATCGGGATGGCTGAAAATATTACAGCACTGAAACAGGCTCAAGAGCAAATCCAACGTTACGCCGATATTGTCAAACGGATGCAGATCGGTCTCTTGGTTTGGCAACTTCAGGACTTAGACCAGATCGATAGTTTCACGTTGGTTGAATGTAACCCAGCCGCCCGAACGATGCTCCAGATCACGGCCTCTCCCGAGGAGTTATTGGGGCGACGTATGGCAGATATTTTCCCGGTCTTACTGGAAACGGCTTTTCCTAAGCTCTATGCCGAGGTGATTCGATCAGGCAAAGTGCGGGATTTAGGTGAAATTCGTTACACCGACGACAACGTACCGGAAGGAATTTACGCCACTAAAGCCTTTCCGTTGCCAGATAACTGTGTAGGGTTGATTTTCGAGAATATTACCGATCGTAAGCAAGCTGAAGAAGCCCTACATCAAAGTGAATCCCGCTTCCGGGTGGTGGCCGAAACGGCTGCCTGTGCCTTTATCGTGTATCAGGGCAATCGCCTCCGCTATGTGAATCCCGCTGCTGCCGCAATTACCGAATACTCGCAGGAAGAACTGCTAGCGATCGACTTTTGGCACCTGGCGCACCCAGATTTTCGGGCCATGGTGCGAGAACGGGGCTTAGCTCGTCAGCGGGGAGAAGCCGTTCCCAATCGATATGAGATCAAGATTATTACGAAGTTTGGCAAAGAGCGCTGGGTCGATATGATCGCTGGCATGGTCTACTTCGAAGGTCAACCAGCGGCTTTAGCGACGGCATATGATATTACCGATCGTAAGCAGGCCGAAGCCCAACTCAGATTTGCAGCAGAACGGGAACGCTTGCTGGCAGAAATCTCCTCGCGAATTCGCAGTTCCCTCAATCTGGAAGAAATTCTCAATACGACGGTTGCCGAAGTCCGCCGATTTCTACACGTCGATCGCGTGTTCATTAGCCATCTCAGTGATGCGGGTTGCTGCCGTGCGGTGGCCGAATCGGTGGATCCTCAATGGTCTTCTGTTTTAGGTTGGCGGTTGGATGATTGTAATGCTGTTGCCGAAATTCGGCGCTTATTCTGCGATCGGGTGCGGGTGATCAACGATATTGAGCAGGTGGAAAAGACACCGTTTTTGACTGAATATTATCGGCGGTGTCAGGTTAAAGCGGGGATGGGCATTTGCTTAATGCTAGAAGGGCAAGTATTTGGCGTGCTGATCGCTAACCAATGTTCTGCCCCTCGGGAATGGCAACCGTTTGAAATTGATTTGCTGCAACAACTAGCGACCCAGGTCGAAATTGCCCTTCAGCAATCCCAGTTATATCAACAGGTGTTAACGCTAGCTGCCAGTCTGGAATGCCAGGTTGAAGAACGAACCTTGGAGCTACAAGAACGGATGCAAGAGTTGCAGCAGATTAACCAGGTGAAAGATCTCCTGCTCCATGCGGTTTCTCATGACCTTCGCACTCCTACCCAGGGGATGTTGATGGTACTCAATAATTTGCTGCGTAAATGTGGCGATCCCGTCTCGGTGCCGCGTAGCATAGTGGAATGTATGCTGAAAAGCAGTGAAAATCAACTGCAACTGCTAAATTCCCTCCAAGAACACCAAAATCATACTCCTCCTCCGGCACTGCCAGCGATGGCTGGAGAGCCAACTAGCCTACCGCAAGCTTTACAAACTAGCTTGGCCACTGTAGGAGCGCACATTACTAAAAATCAAGCCACTGTCCTGAATCAAGTCAATGGTGATTTGCCGCTGGTCAGCGCGAGTAGTAATGCCCTGAAACAGGTCTTTGAGCAGTTACTCACAAATGCTCTGAAGCATAATCCACCCGGATTAACGATTACCATTACTGCCACGATCGCAGATGATCAGATGATCTATTGCACGATCGCGGATAACGGCATCGGTATGAGTCGGGACCAATGCGATCGCTTGTTTTGTCTCTATATTCGGGGGTTAGATAATCATCACCTGACTGGAATCGGCTTGGGCCTGCATCGGTGTCAACGGTTGATTCAGCAATATGGGGGGCAGATTGGTGTAAATAGCACTCCCGGTCAAGGTTCCATCTTCTGGTTCACGCTACCGATCGCAGACTAGTTAGCTAAGGGTCTGACTCATTAGCTACGCTCGAAAATCGCCCCACGCTGTTTTAATTCCCAGATGCTCGATTTAGTCAGCCCCTCATTGCCCGCAAATTGGGTTCTTCGCAAGGTGGCCCCATCCAAATTGGTATGACTTAAGTTCGTAAAAGATAAATTGGCATCGCTCAGATTGGTTCCATAAAGACTTGCCCCGGTCAGATCAGCCGAGGTTAAGTTAGCCCGACGGAGATCTGAATGGCTAAACATCGTGCCCCGAGCTTGGATGTTACTCAACTGTGCTCCCACTAGATTGGCACGGCGACAGTTTGCATGATTCAATTGGGCCTGTGTCAGAGTAGCTTCAGCTAATTTGGCATGTAATAACCTGGCACTACTGAGCTTTGCTCCAGTCAAATTAACATTGGTCAAAATGGCATTGTCTAGAATGGCATTGGTTAAATCGGCTTCAGTTAAGTTGGCTTCGGTCAGATTCGCTTGACTGAGATTCGCGTTGATCAGGTTAGCCCGAACTAGTTTAGAACCGATGAGATCCGCTCCAACTAACTGAGCAGCTCGCAACTCTGCTCCAACTAACTTGGCACCGGCAAAATCCTTAAGCGGATCAAACCCAACTAATTTGGCTAATTCAATAAAATCGTCAGTATCTGCTTCTACAATCCGTTGCAGCAATTGTTGAAGCTTCTGAAGAGATGATTCACTCAGCATCTTGCAAAACGGCCTGATCGATTCAGGACTTTGTGATTCAGGGCACAGCAACCAGTTAGGACTACAGTTTAATCACTGGAAGCTACGCAATCTTATGCAACTAGATAGAACACACTATCCGCAATGCCGTGCAATTGGGACATCCGTGGCTCCTAATCACAGTTTGGCGGAAGCACGGGAAAGCACCTTGCAGGACTGAGAGTTCTCATCCTCACGATCGCGTGACCCATCTACCTAACCACAACAGGAATCTGTTCGGCTAATTTACTTTAAGAAAATCTTAACATTAAGATCGAACCACCATCCGGAATCCAGATCACTGACAGTGAATCTGAAGAGGGCGTTTGTTGGATAACCT
The DNA here is from genome assembly GCA_036703105.1 of Microcoleaceae cyanobacterium. Lineage (GTDB taxonomy): Bacteria > Cyanobacteriota > Cyanobacteriia > Leptolyngbyales > Leptolyngbyaceae > Pantanalinema. The sequence continues at coordinate 9,561 of DATNPU010000298.1, read as the reverse complement.
CAACCAGCTCAAAATATTAGCTTAATAAAAACTTTAAGAGTTTAATGACGGGCCATATCATGCTTCGGCGTTTTGTAGCCAAGTCATAATTAAATGCTCGGCGATCGCTCGTTTATTTGGACTCAGCCCTTCCGGAACCAGGCTGTTGATCAGCGCGTCAATATTGGAAGAACCTGCTACAACTTGACTTCGCTTCGCCGTCTCTTGAACCGGACTGGAATTGTAGCGGTTAGACCGGTCGAGGGGATGGATATGTAGCCGTTGGGGTTGAAACATTGCCATGACAAAAATGAAGGTTGTCAACGGATGATCATCAGGTCTAACTAGTGACTTGGTTGCAAATCAACCAAAATCATGCAGGCTAAACATGAGTTGGGTGGCTGAGGTCAAGATTAAGCAGTCAAAAAGCAGAATAGCTTAGAGCCGTAAGCTCTACAGCAGTATCGACTCTCTATCAGCAATAGTCAAGCCTTAATTTTCATCAGATTCTGACTGAACCAAGGCGCAATCAGATTAAGTAATTCTGACCGCAGGCTATTGATATTGATAGATTGCCCCACTTAACAATGACAATAACACCGTTCTGAAAAAGATCCAGTGGGAAACATGGAATCTTTATAGAAGCGGCTCAGCGTCGCCTTAAGTAAGCAGCGACTTCAGGTTAAGTTGCTTCTACTTCGGGATAGAGAAGTGAACCAAAGAACCTGGTGTACTGCTACTTCTTTTGATCTTATCAAGCAAAATTGAGAGCTTGTATACCCATTGGGGTGGTATTTCAGGATAGATTAGTTCGGTTGCCACGCTGTTTGGGCGGTGACTTCTTCAAATTGCACGATGTCTTGACGTGGATCGGCGTAGCTCACTCGCAGATCCATGCGATCGCCCGGTGAAACGGCTCGGTTAAACCGCATAGCTAACTCTAGCCCTAAATCCTCCAACAACACTAGCCCTAAATTATCCTGTTCCCTTAGCCACCGCAGCATTAAGGCTTGCCAGACTTCGGCGGAGTGACGGCGCAAATATTCTAAACCCCAATAGCGGTTAGTTTGCCGCTCAACCAGAGTAGCTTCTTGAATCGTTGTACTCACTCCCATTGTCAGTTCTTTCATTTCCTCAGCAGAAAATGGCAATGCTGACCCTCGGAGATGGGCTTTGATCTGGAAGTGAGCCAGTAGATCGCTATACCGCCGAATCGGAGACGTGACTTGAGTATAGGTGTCTAGCCCTAAGCTGGCATGACGAGCCGGGGTAATACTGAGTTCGCTGCGGGGCATACAACGCCGAATTGCACAGGAGCGGACTGGGCCAGCAGGTAAGATCAGGAGTTCTTCTTCTGGGGGAAGTTCGGGCTGAGGCTGGTTCCGGAACGGAATTGGTAGATTATGAGTTTGGCTATATCGAGCGGCAACTTCACCTGCCAAAATCATCATCTCGGCTACGAGCATCCGCGCCCGGGAATCCTGAAGTACCTGGATCACGATCTCATCGTCATAGACTTTGATCGAAGATTCCGGCATGTTTATGCTGATCGCTCCCTGTGTTTGCCGCCAAACTTGCCGACGTTTGGCCCATTGTGCGATCGCTTCCAATTCTGATTCTGCCTGTACCCCTAACTCCAACATTTCATCGACATCTTCGTAGGTTAGGCGGTAGGTAGCCTTAATCTGACTGGTATGAATGCTGTAATCCTCAATAGCCCCGGTTTCATCCAGCACCACGCCAAAGCTGAGGGCACAACAGACTTTTCCCTGTACCAAGCTCATGGGGCCGGTTGCCAGCTCTGAGGGGAACATCGGAATCATGCCTGTAGGCAGGTACACCGTAGTACTACGACGACGGGCTTCTAAGTCCAGGTCATCACCGGGGAGTAGCCAACGCGTAGGATCCGCAATATGGATCCACAAACGCTGCTTGCCGTCTGGCAATGTTTCCAGGCTTAAACCATCATCAATTTCACGGGTGCTCTCATCGTCGATCGTATAGACCTTCAAATGAGTTAGGTCTAAGCGATCGGGATGCAGATCAATAGGCGGAGCGGTTAAGCGATGTTGCGCCACTTCCAATACCGTAGAGGAGAACTGAACCGGAATCTGACTGCGGCGCAGGAACAGATTTTCATGGAGGCTCCATAACCCCAAGTCTACTAGCAATTGAAAGGCTCCCTGAGGAGTCTCCGGTCGCTGTAAGTACGCTAGGGTTTCTAGGGCAGGGGTACGATGGGTGGCTTCCTCTCCTAGCGTAGCAAATCGTTCTAAGGCGTCGAGCCGGGGCCGATCGCTCAGTTGCCATGCACTGGATTGGTGAGCAAGTGCCTGTTGAACCCGCTCTAGGAAGCCTTGCCACTCTCGCTGCCGTTGGGCCTCCATAGCTTGCTGATGTTTCAGTTCAGCAATTTGGGCTTTTGGACGTGGCTCATATCGATCGCCTTTCTGTTTGAAGTAAAGTTTGTCTTCCGACAGCAACCAATACGCGGCATAACACAAAGCTGGACTTTGATCCGAAAACAGCAACATGGCCATTGTCTCCGGATCAGCCATTTCGTTGTCTTCGACTAAAAGTTCCCAGGCAACTTCCAGGCTGGATGGATCAAGGTAAGGTTGGACTTGATTGAGAAAGGCAGAAATCTCAGAAGGCTTATAGCTTCCTGAGATCTCGTATGTAATTTGTCGGGGGTGGAGGGTGTGCGATTGCCCACGTTCATCGGTGACAATCCAGTGCTTTTTGCCCTCTGGACGCTCAACCACCCCAAGGCGACGATCGCTATTTACTCGAAATTCAACAAGAGTGCCCTTCTCCATGGAGGTGCTGTGGGTTAAGGGATAAAACGGCAATCAGTATCGACCGAACGCGTTCTGTCCCTTAACCTTCCTTGTTGATGAACGGTAATAGAGCGAGAACGCGAGCCCGCTTGATCGCTTCGGTTAGATCACGCTGTTGCTTGGCCGTTAATCCAGTGATCCGGCGGGGTAGAATCTTGCCCCGTTCAGTGATGAACTTCCGCAGCAGATCGACATCTTTGTAGTCGATCGGATCTTCAGGTTTGATCGGAGAAACGCGACGGCGAAGGTAGGTCATGGTTAGTAATTTAGTAGCCAGTAATGAATGAACAATGAATTGGGTTCTAGAAAATAACAATCGACCACATGCTGAGATGGGTTCATACCGACCCGTTCGTTGCAGTGGTCAGTTGTCTTATTTAATTTCTTTGTGAACCGAATGCTTGTTGCAATGGGGGCAGAACTTTTTCAGTTCTAACCGAGCCGTGGTATTGCGGCGGTTTTTAGTGGTGGTGTAACGGGAAACCCCAGCCGATCGCTTATCCGGATTGGTGCGACACTCGGTACATTCCAGGGTGATGACTAGACGGACATCTTTACTCTTTGCCATACTCCGACTCGTTCAACGGTGGGACAGAATTCGACACAAACATCCATTATTTCATACGACGACCAGCTTGGGCAAATAACCGTCTTAACTTGATATCTAAGGAGTAACCTCGACGAGTTTGGATCACGATCGTTTGGGCGACGCGATCGTGGAATGCTTGCCGATACTCCTCATCGGTAAATGCCAGGCCACAGTCTACCAGTAAGGGAATCGGTAGAACCAGGAGTAACCCATTGGTTGGACTCAGGTTGATCAGCCCAATCCATGCTAATAACGCTCCTAATCCAGTGATAGTCTCCCGTTTGGCCAACTCTAGTAATCCGGGCCTGGCACGAAATTTAGGATTGATCACCCTCATATCTAACGCCCATCGGCCCAAACTTTGTCCTTTATTCTGGGCGACGACAATCACGCGTAACCCTAACCAAAAAATGATAAACATCACCATATAGGCTGGCCGACCAAACAGGAGGCTAAACAGCCCAACGACTAGAACATCGATCGCAAAAGCGCCAATCCGTCTGGTGATTGGAACTCTAGGAAAACGCCGGACTAGAACTAGCTCACCGTCATACATGAGGTTACAGAAAGATTACACAGTGTAGCATTCCTATTTACATAGTAAGGGATATCCCTGATAGCTACGGCGGTTTCTAGAATATGGATAGAACACTAGCCCAGTTGGGGTGAATGTTATGTTCAGGAAGTTTTGGATCATTGGTATTCTCGCGATCATGCTACTCCTGATGTTGCAAGGGCGAGTCACCGCTCAAGCCTCTTATAATTTGCAAGCAGATATTTATGCCTTACGGTCGGAAGTGAGTCAATTACGAGCGCAGGTGGCTCAACTGAGTGTTCGTCAGGGAGCAGGGGCCGCAACTCGTCAGCCTGCCCCCACTACTAGAGCCAGGTCACCAGAATTATCGGATCAGCAAATGCTCGATCGCTTGGCAATTTTGGCGATCGAGGCAAAGGATCGATTAAATGCCTTGGAAAGCCGGATGACTGCCTTGGAAAGTCGGGTGAAGTGATGCCAGCGGCCCGCTCTCGATTAAAGCGAAACTTTACCCAAACCCTGGAACATTAACCAGGAAAGAAAGAAATTTGAGATAAAAATGGCCAGTAACGAGGTGACAACCGCAGTTGTGGTAGATTGTCCAACTCCTTTAGCGCCTCCAGTGGTTGTGAGTCCCCAGCTACAGCCAATGATCGCGATCAAGGCTCCAAATATGAAGCCTTTGATTGGTGAGGTACACAGATCCCATACGGACAGAAAATTGCGAGCAGAGTTGAGAAATACGGTTGGAGAAATGCCATAGGGTTCTGCAACTAACATGCCACCCAGCATCCCGATCAGAAACGCAAATACTGTAAGGACAGGCAGCATTAAGCAGCAGGCAACAACTCGGGGAATCACCAGGTAATCGATCGGATCTGTTTTTAGGACATACAAAGCATCGATTTGTTCTGTAACTCGCATCGTGCCAATCTCTGCTGCAAACGCTGAGCCTACCCGACCTGCCAAAACAACGGCTGATAGAATTGGGGCTAGTTCTCGGCCCAGAGCGATCGCGAGTACGCCACCAACGGTGCTGCCAGCGCCCAAACTGACAAATTCCCGAGTCACCTCGATCGAAAACACCATCCCAATCACAGCTGCAACCAATAAGGTAATGAAGAGGGATTCTGGCCCAACCACTGCCATTTGCTCTACTGTATTCCGGCGGTGAATTTTACCTGCCAGCAAATGAACTAAAACTTGCCCACCCAGTAGGGTAGCTGCGAATAGGCGCTGGCTCCACAAGCCAAACTTAGAATTGGTTGATGCGTCACTCACTATAGAAATATTCGGATAACTACTGAGATAGGAATGCGTAGAAAACTGAAATCACAACAGGATACTTAGTTAGAATAACGGATTCCCAAACTTCTGGTAGAAATGGCAGATTGAAAAAGGCTCCCTTGACGATCAATTTAGAGTCGGCTAACGATCGATAAATTGGATCTAGTGACTCAGTGAATTTACCCTAAAACTGTGTTTGTTTCCTGCTACAACTATCCGTAATGCGGTGGTGTCTATAGTAATCATCAGTTAGAAATTATGTATTTTCTAGCTGGTTGAATTCACTGTAAAGGTTGATTGCGGAATTTTATTTCCTATTTTTGTTTCTTTCTTCAATTAGAAAAAAACTTTTAGTTGCCAGGGTAACCAGTGCGAATTGATTTTATTGATCTATGGCAAGAGTATTAGTCGTTGAAGATGAACTGGTTGCTGCTTTAAGGATTCAAGAGTTTCTAAAAGGGACGGATTATACTGTCGTAGCTAGTGTGACCTCTGGGTTCGCAGCCATTCTAGAAGCAGAGAAAAATAAGCCAGATTTGATACTAATGGATATTCACCTTGAAGGTGAAATGGATGGGATTACTTCAGCGATTAAAATTCGAGAGCAATGGGATATTCCCATTATTTATTTAACCGCCAGTACTGCGGATCCAATCATTCAACGAGCGATCGCCACAGATCCTTTTGGTTGCTTGATCAAACCCTTCGATCGCCTCCAACTCCAGACCACGATCCAAATTGCCCTACGACGCTATTGGCTAGAAAAGCAACTGCAACAGACGGAACAGTGGTTAGCCACAACCTTGATGAGTATTGCGGATGGCACGATCGCGACAGATGCCAATGGCTGTATTACTTTTATGAATCCTGCGGCGGAACTGCTCACAGGTTGGCAACAAGCTGATGCGTTAGGAGAAGCGGCGGATCACGTTTTAAACATTGTGCATGCCCAAACCCATGCTGCCCTTGAGAATCCGGTATTACGGGCCATTCGCGAAGGCCGCAGGGTTGGTTTGCCAAATCATTATCTATTGCGAACCAAGGATGGCTTAGAGCGGGCGATCGGGGATACATCTGCACCAATTCGTAATGCTCAGGGGGAGATCACCGGGGGGGTGATTGTCTTTCAAGATGTGACCGAACGGATCCAGGCTGAGGCGGCGCTACGGCATCAAGTTGAACAGGAACGGTTGATTGGACAAATTGCCCAGCGAATTCGGCAGTCGCTTGAGCTATATGAAATTCTCAATACGACGGTGGCAGAAGTGCGGCAATTGCTGCAAACCGATCGGGTGATTATCTACCAATTTGACTCAGATTGGAGCGGGTCTGTGATTGTGGAATCTGTGGCTTCAGGGTGGCGATCGATGTTGGGGGAGACTCTGTATGATCCCTGTCTGGCACAAGCTGAGTTGATTTGCTCCTATGCCCAAGGCAAGGTGAGTTGGGTGCAGGATATTTATGCCGATGATCTATCGGATTGTTATGTAGAACTCTTAGCTAAGTTCCAAGTTAGAGCGAATTTAGTGATTCCAATATTGCAGAACGAGCAACTCTGGGGATTATTAGTAGCTCAACACTGTACTGCTCCTCGGCAGTGGCAAGCTTGGGAAATTCATTTACTAACGCAACTCTCTAATCATTTGTCGATCGCGCTACAACAAAGCCACCTTTATCAGCAAATGCAGTATCAGGTGGAACGGGAACGGGCACTCAACCGAGTAATTCAGGCAATTCGGAATTCCCTGGAGTTACCAACTGTGTTTTCAACCGCCGTGGCGGAAGTTGGCAATCTCTTGCAGTTAGACCAGGTGACGATTGTGCAATACTTGCCCCAACATCAAGCCTGGCGAAATGTAGCCAGCTATTGCCGCACCCCCTACCTGACGGATCCAACGGGACAGGAAATTCCCGATCGAGGTAATCTGTTTGCCGCCCGGCTCAAGCAACTGGAAATTGTTCGGGTCGATGACTATAGTAGCCGTCCACAGACCTCGGGTGGATCGACCCCCTCAAGTTATCCAGGTGCTTGGCTATTAGTGCCCTTACAAGTTGGGGATTTGCTCTGGGGTAGTTTAAGTCTGAATCACTCCGAGCAACCCTGGATCTGGCAGAACTCGGAAGTGGAACTAGCTAGTGCGGTCGCCAACCAGTTAGCGATCGCGATTCAACAGTCCCAACTGTATCAGCAGGTGCAGCAGTTTAATGCGGCGTTAGAAACACAGGTACAGGAGCGCACTACCCAGCTGCAACAGGCTTTCCAGTTTGAAGCGACGTTAAAGCGGATTACCGATCGAGTCCGAGATAGCCTGGATGAACACCAGATCTTGCAGACGGCCGTGCAGGAGTTAGGGCTAGCGATCGGGGTCACGACTTGCAATGCGGCGCTGTATAACCTGGATCAGCAAATCTCCATGATCTGTTATGAATATAGTCACTTACCTCAGTTATTTCAGCCCTATACCGTGGCAATGCCTTGCTTTACGGAGGGATATCAGCAGCTCTGCCAGGGCCAACACTTTCAGTTTTGCCCCATCGCTCAAGGGTCGTCAGACAGGCAGGTGGTGATTCTGGCTTGTCCCATGTTTGATGACCAGGGTGTACTAGGCGATTTATGGCTGATTCATCATGCCGATGTTGCCTTTAGTGAAGTCGATATTCGTTTAGTTCAACAAGTGGCCAATCAATGCGCGATCGCATTACGGCAATCTCGTCTGTATCAAACGGCTCAGTCACAGGTTGTGGAACTAGCGCGATTAAATCGGCTCAAAGATGATTTTCTTAGTACGGTGTCCCATGAACTGAGAACACCGATGGCGAATATCAAGTTGGCTACCCAACTGTTGGATATGTCTCTTCGGCGATCGGGAGTCTTAGGGAATACGGCTGACTCCACAACTCGCTACATGCAAATTTTGCAAGAAGAATGCCAACGGGAAATTAGTTTAATTGATAATCTCTTAGAGCTATCTCAGTTAGAGCAGAAGGCGGAAGCTTTAGAACTAACTAGGATTGAGCTGTCAACCTGGCTACCGTCTACGATCGCGCCATTGATGGAACGGGCAGAGAGTCAGGCTCGGCAGGTTGATGTACAAATTGCCTGCGATTTGCCGCAATTGGTGACTCATCCAGCTTGCTTAGAACGTATTCTGGAGGAGCTGGTGACTAATGCCTGTAAATATACTCCCGCTCAGGGATTAATTACTATTTTTGCTCAAGCTACCTCAACGCAAATTCACATTGGGGTGAGTAATTCTGATAGCGAAATTTTGGCTAGTGAACTGCCGTATATTTTTGACAAATTCTATCGTGTGCCTAGCTCTGATCCCTGGAAACACAATGGTACAGGCTTGGGATTGGCCTTAGTCAAACAGTGGGTTGACCGACTGGGCGCAACAATTCAAGTGGTTAGCACCGAAGGAAAGACAACCTTTACAATTCAATTTCCTTTAGGAAACAATTTAACGGCGTAGTCAATTATTACAACGATTTCACCATCCACAGGGATTGAGTCTGATAGCCCAACTGGTGATATAAATTGACCGCAGGCTGGTTGGTTTGAAATACCTGTAACCCAATTTGACGATCGCCCCGTGACCTAGCCCACGCTTCTGCCTGTTGCATTAATGCTGTGCCAATGCCTTGTCGCCGATACTCTGGGGCAACATACAGTAGGAAAACATGGGTATGGCGTTCCCCAGTTCCCTGATCGATCGCTATGCCAAGCCACAAACAGGCAATTGGGCGACGCGGCGTTGACCGCAGTAATCCTGGTGATTCGGATGGAACGTCATGTACTGGCTCTACCCACCACAGGGGCGTTTCCCAAGAAAAGTACTGCTCTACAGTTTTGGCCAGATGGCTATAGCTATGGCCTGGCTGGATTTCGGCATAGGAGCGCTGCATAAATTGCACCAGCAACGATCGCTCCACGCCGGAACCGGAACGTAGTTGATACCCTGCTGGTAAAGCCACCACAAAACCTTAAAGCTGCTCAACAGCATCAAACTCGTCGGCAACGCCCTTAATTAAGGCTGAAAGTGAGGGCGGTAATTTTGTGACGGTATCTGTAGTGGAGGGGTTAGGAGGTACGATTGCAAGATTCAGGGTAGCTTGAGGCTGAAGGGCATGGCTGCCTTCGATCGGCGCAGGAGCGGCCATATCGGAGGGTAAGAAAATCCGAGAACTAACTGCCAATAGGGCAACTAGAAAGACCAAAACAATCAGGAAAGGTGCAATATACTGCCGGAAGATTGCCATAGAAGAATCTATATGCCACTGGGAACCAAGATGATCCTGAGACTTCACTCAAGATTTGTGAAGCGCTCTCA
>DATNPU010000289.1:0-4692 GCA_036703105.1 Microcoleaceae cyanobacterium | reverse complement strand
AGTCCGGCAAAGACATCATTCTGATCGTTGCGAACCGGAACGACATAAATAATGTAAACACGATTGCCAAATGGTAGCTCCTGGGCGACCGACTGACCCGCCAATGCCTGCCGATATAACGGTTCCATCATGGGAACCAGTTCGGGGGGTAACGCTTCCCATAGAGTTTTACCCTCAAACTGCTCCCGACTCATGCCCATAGTGGCTAATTCTTGACCATCGGTGAATACATAGCGGAGATGACGATCGAACAGGTGAACGGCGCCATTCGGGAAGTTATGAATTAACGTGCGATACAAAGCCTCACTATCCCGCAGGGCTTCTTCAATTCGTTTTTGCTCTGTAATATCAATCACAGCGCTGAGTAAACACAATGTGCCATCTAATTCAATCTTGTCGCAGGATAGCAACACCTTCCGGACTTCGCCCTGCTGTGTTTTGGAGTGCATCAGATAGTTACGAATCGATCCCTGTTCCCGCATGGTTTGCATGAATTGGTTGCGCTCTTCCGCTAACTGCCAGAGTTCCAGTTCCGTCACAGTACGGCCGATCGCTTGCTCCCGACTGTAGCCTGTACTCAGCACCCAACTATCATTGACATCCAAATGGCGACTTTCTGGGAAGGTCGTAATACATAACGGCACAGGACTGGAATGGAACGCGGTGGCGAATCGTCGCTGAGAGGCTTGTAATGCAGCTTCCGCATGTTTTCGCTGCGTCACATCCAGAACTAATGACAACACCGAAATTAGATTACCCGACTCATCCACCAGCGCCGAGTTATACCACTCACAATAAATTACCGAACCATCTTTGGTCAGATTGCGGCTGCAATAAATACTCTGTGCTTCGCTCCCATTCAATAAGTGCTTGATCGCGGTTTGGACAATCTGCCGATCGGCAGCATAGACAAACTGCCAATCATCCGGGTGCTTCCCAAATACTTCAGTTGCTTCCCAACCAAACAGCTTCTCGGCCTGGGATGACCATCCCCGCACCTGAAAATCACTGTCCCACTCGACTACCGCCAACGGTGAGTTCTCAATCAGGGAGTTGAGTTCTTGATACGCCTCTTGCAATGCTGCCGTGCGTTCCTGAACGCGTTGTTCTAATTCATCGTGCGATCGGCGGAGTTCTTTAAAGAAGCGATCGCGTTCTTCTTCTAATTTCTTGCGATCGGTAATATCCAGAATCATGCCATTCCAAACAATGTCGCCATTCTCCTGCCGTCCCGGTCGAGCAATCCCCTGCACCCACTTACAGCCTCCAGACGGCGTTAAAATTCGCCATTCCATCTTCCAGGACTGTAAGGTCTGGGCTGACCCCTGAAGTGACTCTCGCAGTGCGAACAAATCCTCAGGATGAGTCATGCGCCAGAGAAAATTCGGATCATGTAAGGCAATATCCTGTTCAATTTCAAAAATAGTGCGGCAGTTATAACCGATAAAGGGAAAACTCTCGGAACCATCGCGATGCAGCATGTACTGATACAACATCCCCGGCACACTGGCGACTAAGCGACGTAAACGGGTTTCCCGCTTTTCCAAATCACTCGCCTTTTGCTCTAGCATTAAGTCTTGCTGAACTAGATTCAATAAATCTGTCCATTTCAACCCCTGTAATACCCGCTCCGGTGTGATAATCCCAACCACACGATCGCTCTCGTCTAGCAGTGGGAGGTGATGTAACTGATGACGACGGAATAAATCAAACACACCGGATATAGAAATCTGAGCGTGTTGAATGGTGACAACTTTCGAGGTCATTACGTCACTAACGGCCGTCGCTGCTGCATCAACTCCTACAGCAATTAGCCGTACAACATCTACAGTGGTGAGAATCCCCACTAAACGGTCTGCCTCCGTCACCAACACACAGCTATGGCAAACATTCGCTGTTTCACCGCTACCCGGTTCCCAATCCGTCGCCTCGATTTGGGCCTGATGCATTAACCTGATCGCCTGCTGTAAGGACTGCTCGGGTTTGAGCAGGAGCGGACGGAGGGCGATCGCGGAGACTAAATCCATCGCTAGAGCAGAAAAATCAGACAGCATAGAAGTTGTAAGTAGCCAAGTGACTGAGTTGAGCGGTCAGCATTCTAGCCACGACTGTGAAACCATGACTTTATTCAGAATGCCCGTTTGCGATCGCACTCACCACAGATAATTCATGATTCTCAACGGCCTAAGAGAAGGCTTAAAAGGGCTGAGAAAAGACGATGGCCGCACTTCAATCGGTTAGAACTAGTCAAATGGATAAGAGGGTTGTCATCATTAAGTTTTATGCTCATGCACTCAGTTCTCAGCCCTCAGTACGGGGTGATCACACCCAACCCTCAGAACCTGTTAGCTCCGCAAAATTAGCTCGGATGATGACTACGCCATTGGTTTTAGTGTTGATTAGTCTCTGATTTGAACCACTAACGACTTACCAGGCACCACTAAAAACAGCATATTTCACGATTCATCTCTGGCACTTTTGATCACTTTTTGGTTAAAACGTTGATTTCAGTCATATTTCTATTCACTTTTGGGTCTACAACAGAGTATCCTAGTGAAAAATTGCGCATGATGTGACATCAACACCCCCGCTTCTGTAATGCAGGTTTCTAGTGAGCCTTAAGTCAGAAATTCCTCAGGTGTTTATTTTCCGATTCTGTCGCTTTGATTCCACATTTTGCGTCAGTGATTACCAAGTCTTAGGAGCATTGAAATGACCAGCAGTAAAAGTGAAGGTGCTGTGAGCAAGTCTAACCGGCAAGCCAAGCAGCCCAAGTTTCAGCGATCGGTTGCTTACGTTCCAGTTGAAGCCTTGGATGTGGCAAATTCTCGCTTAAATGAATTGGTGACCAATCGCCTCACCCTACAAACTGCGATTAGCAAACTCTACGATCGCATTAAAGCTAGCCTGGAACAGGGGATTTCCTATGAGGAGTTGGCAGCGGCCTTAACTGGTTCTGGCATTCAAATTACGGTGACACGGCTCAAGCAGCTATTAACAGCTGAAGCTAAAGCCAGAGGCGTTTCTCGGCGGCGGGGTGGAGCACGGGGTAAACGTAAAGAGAGTGAAGCACAAAATGGCAATGGAGCCGCTCCAACTCTAACATCACCGTTAGAGCTAGCTACCCTGCCTGGGTTAAATGGTCAGGCCAAAGCTGAGTCAAGCCATGAAGCAAGCGAGGCTGCTGCTAACAAAGGCAGAAAGCGAGCTGCAAAAACAACTAAAGCCGCTGCCTCAACCTCGGCTAAAACGACAACAAAATCTACGACTAGCAAACCCAGACGCACTAAAGCCGCCAATCCAGAGGCTTCCTCTACTCCTACCACTGAAAAGTCTACTCGAGGAACTACCACCAAACGGCGATCGAGCAGCCGTAAGACCTCCTGAGTTAATGTCAGTAGGGGCAGGGTTAGTAGGCCTAGAATCAGCTTGGCTGTTTTACCGAATAGCCACCTCCCCCTACTGATGCGAAAGCAATGGATAAACTAGTAATCCATCCAATTGGTTATGAGGGATGACTTGAGTTGACTGTTGCATACAGTTAAAGCTGCCCGATCGCAATCCATCCTAAGCCATAGATTGCCAACAGCTACAATGATTACCTGGTTAGCAATCATTACCTCGATCGCCTACGCCTAGCAAGGCTTTGCTGCTTCAAATGGTCAAGATTCTATACGAGCTAAATCCTGAATTTCACTCTCCAAGAGTAACGGCAAAGTCTCTCTTGTTGAACTAGAAAATTAGGTGACTTGTTTGTATGGTTTTGTCAGGCTGGATAATTTCGTTCCATCCAGCGACCGTCCATGCTGAGGAACCTACATGAATTTTACCAATATCTTCTTCATCTTGTTAGCGCTATCATCGTTGCAACCTGTGATTCAGCGACGCATGATTGAAGCTCGACGAGTGGCAGCCATTCGATCGCTAGAACAACAACGAGGGAGCCGGGTCATTCTCCTGATTCATCGGCAAGAGTCGATTAGTCTATTAGGAATCCCTTTAGCCCGGTATATCAGTATTGAAGATTCAGAACAGGTGTTGCGAGCGATTCGCCTGACCCCTCCCGATGTCCCGATCGATCTGGTATTACATACCCCTGGTGGGCTGGTATTGGCCACAGAACAAATTGCTAGAGCCTTAGTCCGCCATAAAGCGAAAGTAACTGTCTTTATTCCGCATTACGCGATGAGTGGTGGCACGATGCTGGCTATGGCAGCCGATGAGATTGTTATGGATGATAATGCGGTGTTAGGGCCGGTTGATCCACAGTTAGGCAATGTTCCAGCGGCTAGTGTGCTGAAGGTGGTGGCCGAAAAGCCAATTAGCGAAATTGATGACCAAACGTTGATTACAGCCGACATTGCAGATAAAGCCATTCGCCAGGTGCAGAAATTTGTTCGCACCCTCTTAGAGGACACGATTCCTCAACAAAAAATTCAACCAGAGAACATTGATCGGATTATTGACATGCTAACGACTGGGCACGTCACTCACGATTACCCGATTTCAGTGGAAGAAGCGCAGTCAATGGGGCTACCAGTCAGCGTTAAATTACCAACTGAGATTTATGCATTGATGGATCTCTATCCCCAACCGATGACGGGTCGTCCCTCCGTCCAATACATTCCCCTGCCTTACCAAAGCCGGCCGGCGGTTCCAGAACCCGCGAAAACCAAAATCATTCCTCAGTAA
>DATNPU010000288.1:0-4273 GCA_036703105.1 Microcoleaceae cyanobacterium | reverse complement strand
CCTCATTACCTGCTAGAGAGAGAAATATCGGCTTCAAAATAGTCATTTTGCTGGCCTTGTTCGCGGTAATCGTCGTAGGTCATTTCAGTTTCTCCTAAAAGCTTTAAATGATGTATTTATGTTGAGCGAGAGCTTAGCTGAATTGTCTTGCATTCTAAGGGTTAGTACTTTTTCACTCTTCGGGCGGCTCGTTACAACCTCCTTATATCCTTTGTGCTATCTAGAGCAACGTCGGGTTCTTCAACGATTGACTAAACTGTAAGCAGGGTTTTTATCTGCTGAAATTCTTGGGTGCTGCTGGACTGAAAGTAGAGAATTCCTTAAAAATTGCGTTACTTGAGAAAGCTAGCGAGCAAGCAGTAGCACTCCTACATACACCTATGGGCGAAGATCAGTTTATTCAATACTTCCAAGCAATCCATGCACAAATGGCAGCAATGCATGGATATGTTGTGCCATTATCACAGGATAACACCGAACAGATTGCGGAACTATTGAAGGCGATCGCTGCCTCCCTTGAAAGCCTCCATTTGAGTTATGAGGAGATGCAGACGAGTTTGGAGGCATCACAAGTCATTGAGGAGGAGCTTCTCGAGCACAGCGATCAACTGCTAGCAGAGCGCCAGCGCTATTACGACTTATTTCAATTTTCGCCGGATGCCTATTTGCTGACGGATGCCAATGGATTAATTCTGGAAGCCAACGCTGCGGCTCGTAAGCTGCTGAATATTCGCCAGAACCCCTAGTTCGTATGCCATTGGCTAGCTTTGTCCCACTGGTAGAGCGTCAAGCGTTTCGCTCATACCTGAACCAGCTTTCTCACGTCGAGCCAGTGGAGGATTTGGAAATTAGTCTGTCTCCAAGAGAGGGTGAGTTGTTCGCTGCTGGGCTGAAAGTTGCGATCGCCCGCGATTTATCAGGTAACATTGCGGCATTGCGGATTGGTATACGTGATATCAGTCAGTACAAGCAGGCGGACGGCTTACCATTGCAGTTGCTTGAACAGCAGCAGGATGTGTTAGCGCAAGACACCACACCTGTACCTTCACTGCCACGTTCGCTCGATGGATTGCAGGTTCTAATAGTGGATGACGAAGCCGATGCCCGCGAATTTATCACTGCTGTTCTAGAGTCTCACGGGATTCACGTAACTGCTGTTGCAACGGCTGCCGAGGCATTGGCGACGCTGGAGGGATTCCGTCCCGATGTCCTGGTTAGCGACATTCGGATGCCGGATGACAATGGGTATAGTCTGATTCGCAAGATACGCCAACTGGAAGCCGAAAAAGGATGGCATATTCCAGCGGCGACCCTTACAGCCTATCTTGCAGAAGACCGGGAAAAGGCACTCTCTGCCGGATTTGAATCGCATCTCCATAAGCTAGCTCAGCCAACGGAGTTAGTTGAAATGGTAGCTCGGTTGGCGGGTCGAGTCTGAGTCTCAGATCTCCGACTTCTTCAACAAGTCGGAGATCTCATTCCTCCGACAGCGTTAAGGCAGGAGAAATTTTATGGGTGAGAACGGGAAATCGGTAGCCGCAGACTGGCTCAGTAGCAGTGGTGAAATGGGCAAACTCATTCGTTCCAAGGACTGGTCAAAGACACCACTGGGTCCTATTGAATCATGGCCGCAAAGTTTGCGAACGACGGTCAGCCTCTGTCTTGCCTCTAACTTCCCGATTAACATCATTTGGGGACCTGGGCGGGTGATGATCTATAACGATGGCTCTTGGCCCCTCTGTGGCGACAAGCACCCCCACTCGATGGGTCAAGACTTCAAAGATTGAACGGGCTGGGTTAACCCTAATCGTTGATTGCTCCCCCCTGTCAGAACCCGTTTATGTGGATCGGGAGATGTGGGAGAAAATCGTGCTGAACTTGCTCTCCAATGCCTTCAAGTTCACGTTTGCAGGACAAATCACCGTCAGGCTGCGCCAGGTTAACAACCAGGCTGAATTAACGGTGCAGGATACCGGAGTTGGCATTCCAGAGGCAGAATTACCCCGCCTATTTAAACGATTTCATCGCGTGAGCGGTACCCGTTCTCGTAGCCGCGAAGGGTCTGGCATTGGGTTATCGCTCGTGCAAGAGCTGGTGAAACTGCATGGCGGCACGATTGAGGTATCGAGTCAGGTGGACGTGGGAACCACTTTTACCGTCGCGATTGCTCTGGGTAAAACGCATCTATCGAGCGCTCACCTTACAATCAACCGCAACGGATGCCCATATCTTTGTAGAAGAAGCCTTGCGCTGGCTACCCGAAGAGGAGCAGGGGGAGAGGAGGAGTACAGGGAGCAGGGGGAGACAAGAGTTGATGGACGTTAACTCTTTTGCTTCCTCAGCCTCCCCAGCCTCCCCTGTTCGCATTCTCCTGGTTGATGACAATGCGGATATGCGTGAGTACTTGCAGCATCTACTATCGAAGCGATGGTCAGTCAAAGCGGTAGAGAATGGGGCTGTGGCGCTGGCACTCGTGCAGGACTGGATGCCCGATCTGATCTTGAGCGATGTGATGATGCCTGAACTGGATGGCTTTGGGTTGCTGCAAGCTATTCGTGCTAACCCCCGCACACAAGGAATCCCTGTTATCTTGCTTTCTGCGCGTGCGGGTGAAGAGGCGGCGATCGAAGGACTGGAAGCGGGGGCGGACGATTACCTGATCAAGCCTTTCTCTGCCCGCGAACTGATGACACGGGTGAATACCAATCTACAAATGGCACGCCTGCGCCAGGAGCGATCGGCAAACCGCTTGAAGGATGAGTTTCTAGCCACAGTTACCCATGAACTGAACGCCCCCCTAGCTGCAATTCTCACCTGGGCACGCTTGTTGCAGACGAAGCCGTTCGATCGCCCCATGACATTACGTACTCTAGAGACGATTGAGCGCAATGCCAGCAATCAGGCAAAGCTGATTGAAGATTTATTGAATGTCTCCAGCATTTTGGCAGGCAAACGCGGCTTGAATCCTCAGCCTGTCGATCTCGTTTCCATCATTGATGACGTGCTCAATACCCTGTATCCAACGGCTCAAGCCAAGGCGATCGCTCTTCAATATGGGATTGACGATTTTGGATTGGATTCGGACAGCCCAGCCGCGTCAGGAGTTCACTCCAAATTCAAAACCCCTACGGGGCGCGTCTCCTTATTCGGAAAAGCTTCCGAATACCAACGCGCCCAAACTTCAAAATTTACTGTCTCCGGAGAACCGAAGCGCCTCCGACAAATCGTTGCCAATCTGCTCTCCAACGCCATCAAATTCACACCAGAAGGCGGACAGATTAAGGTTCAACTCAACACTGACGTACAAGTTACACACTTGCCCCCTAAATCCCCCAATTTTGGGGGACTTCAATCCTCTAATTCCCCCCAAGATTGGGGGGCTAGGGGGGCGAAATTTGCTCAAATTACTATCACCGACACCAGAATCGGCATCAGTGCGGATTTTCTCCCCTACGTCTTCGACCGCTTCGCTCAAGCTGAAGTCCCCAGTCGCCATACACCGGGAGGAGTGGGAATTGGACTGGCGATCGCCCATCATCTGGTCGAATTGCACGGAGGTACGATTGAGGTAGCGAGTGAGGGGGAAGGGTATGGCGCAACGTTTACTGTCAAGCTACGATTAATGACTTCTGCCCAATTGAACGACTCAATTTAGCGGTGGCAGATGAATCCTCTCCTCAATACCGACGACTTGCAACCACTCACTGCATTTGAATTGTTAGCTCACTCACGCTGCACACTCCAAGCCGTTGCGATCGCTTCCCTAGGATTAGTTTTGTTTAGGTCTTTGGCGGATGGGATTAGATTGGGATGCGATTGTGCCGATGTTGGAAACGGCTGTTCTGTGCGACACTCCCAAAGAAGAAGAATCTTTATACCACCAATAACCTATATCAAGAGCAGCTAATTCAGTAACGTCTTGTGGTATTTCAAAGATGAATGTTACTTTTGTGGGAATACCAGAAGCAAGGCTAACAGTAAAACACCTGCACGCACTACCGTCAGATACCACTAAGTCAGAGAAACTCGCACCCGATTCTGTTCTTTGGACAGGGTGCACAGTACCAGAAGAATCGATCGCATTGGTGTTTGGGATGGCACTATTACTAACACTAAATCTTATCCCTTGACGTTGATTAGCTAAGTCGGTAACTAAAACATCACAAGTTACTTGCGTAGTCTTAGTTTTCCGACAACCGCGAGATTCAAATTTAAGATTTACTTCTTCATCAACTGCTGATTGAGCGATTAATAGTTTTCTTGGTAACTTCTG
>DATNPU010000279.1:0-5883 GCA_036703105.1 Microcoleaceae cyanobacterium | reverse complement strand
AGGTACAGAAGCACCAGGAGAATCAGGACTCCTAAAATAATGCCGATCGTTTCCACGGTTAACCTCTATGCCCCTTGCAAAATAGCGTCATCTGTCGAGAAATCAATCTCTGCTTTATCCCGTCCCGATACTAAATAGTCGTTTTGGAAGGAATCTTGCAGACCAGAGACCAGGTCATACGCTGGTTGCCAGTGCAGATCATGCATGGCTTTCTGAATCGAGGCAAAGAAATGTTGGGTCCGTAGAGGAAAGGCTTTGCGTTTGCCAAAGTCAAACTGTTTGGGATCGTAATGGACGATCTTGAGACTCGTTGGATCCTTACCAGCCGCTTGAGCACAGGCTCGGGCTAACCCATCGAAGGTGACATAGCGATCGCCGGACACGTTATAAATTTGCCCCTGAGCTTTGGCATTACCTAAAACCTGGGTCATGGCTTGGGCTAAATCCTGCACATGTCCGAATTGGGTGAAATGTAAGCCGTTACCGGGAATCGGAATTGGTCGATCGCGGACAATCCGATCGAAGAACCAGGCTTCTAGATCGTTGTAGTTTTGCGGCCCATAAATATAAGTGGGACGAATAGCGGTAAAGGGCAGATCGTGTTCGGTCAGGTAAGCTTCGGTGTCATGTTTACCTTTGTGCCGACTCTTAGGATCGATCGCATCACCTTCTATATGAGGCATTTGATCCGATTTCAAATACACGCCAGCCGAACTCATATAAATGAAGTGTTCCACGCGTCCCCAAAATGCTTCAACTAAGGGACGTGTATCACTCAATTCCCGACCGTTGTTGTCAAAAATGGCATCAAAATACTGTCCACTCAGCTTGGCTTTTAACTCGTCCGCATTGCTGCGATCGCCATGAATTTGCTGAATGCCCTCGATTGGAGCCGGTTTGTTACCCCGGTTAAATAGCACCACTTCATGCCCTTGCTGCACGAGCAGTTTGGTCAGGTAAACCCCGATGAATCGGGTGCCTCCCATGATTAAAATCCGCATACCCAGCGTCCCCTCTACAACAACCTTCTATCTTAGGATGAAGGTTGCCTTTGGACGCGATTCGGTACATCAGTTAGCAGTTTCTCCACGTTCAGGCTTTTTATAGTGAGAAGATGCCAGTTATTGGGATAAACCGAACCAGTGAATGAAGCGTTAACTACCCTATTTGTCTATGGAACGTTGCAGCCTGGAGAACGAAATTATCGGGTCTGTGAGGTGTATGTGGTGGCGAGTCAGCCCGCGATTGTGCAGGGAAGCTTGTATCATTTGCCCTTTGGTTATCCAGCGTTGACGCTAGAGGGCGATCGTGCCATTCAAGGTGTCCTGTTTTCATTGGCGGGGCCAAAAGCACTGGCAATCTTGGATGAATTTGAACAGCATGACCCAATCGCCTTACAGCAATTGGTTCCTAATTATCCAGCCGCAAAATTACAGTACCACCGGCGATCGATCGCTGTGATGAATTTAGAGCAGCAGGTGATCGGAGCTGCCTGGGCCTATGTGATGACCAAAGAACAGATTGATCGTTTGGGAGGACTGCTATATCGCCAAGAACGTTGGCAAGAACAGATTGCCAATCACCAGGTTACGTTGGGTTAATCTGGGTAATTGGAACAGGATAGGATTATTTCCAAATCAGAATCAAAACTTGCTCGTACTGGGCTGCCAACTGAGTTGCTTCAGGAGCAGAGGAACTAGCCTCTGAACCATCAGAATCTTCAGTAACGGCCTTTTGAAGTTCTGGCGCAGAAACTGCTGACCGGGTTCGGTTCGCGCTGACTTTATCACAGTCTGCCAGAACCGCTTTTAATTTACGATCAATTTCGGCTGCTCGTTTCTGAATCTCTTTGGTTTTAGCTACATAAAGGGCAACTTCTAACCAAACTTCCCTGTCAGGGTCCATCGCTAGCTACCGCCAGAAAGTGTAATCTGCTTTGGGGGCGTAGGAGAAAAATCTATACCAACAGAGCTTCTTTACTAGAGTGTAACCGTTTGGTAAATCCTTTCGTCCGTCCAATTAATGAAGTTACTCTCTATAGCAAGGCAGACCCCGAATCCCCTTAAAAAGTGATTTCAGTTACTTTCATCGAGTTCGCTCGACTATTACTAGTTCAGCTATAGAAATTGCAGTAGCCCTATACAACTAAGGCGATCGGGCTGATTCACGCTTACCTCACCCGATCGCCATGCGGCTATTCATCACCCACAACCAAGGGATTAGTTGTTAACGCACATTGTCATTAGTATCCGGTGCTAACCGAGTATTTTGCTGGGGCGCCACTGGAGTTTTGGGAATGGCCACAAGAGGTTTATCGAGCGCTACCAGTAGTGGTTCTGCAGCATCGGGTTGAGCTGGAGCTTCTTGCTGGGTCGATTGAGCCAATTGTGGTACAGGGCCCCGATCTCCCATGAATACGGTTGTCACAGCGCCAACTAGCAGAGCTGCGATCGCGGCTCCCCCCCAAATCACAGATAACCGAGGGCGGCGATCAACCTTATCAAAGACAGCATCCACCGTTTGTTGGACAGACTGTTCAGAGGTGGGAACAGGCATGGCTTGGAACGCATTGCGCAAGTTCAGTAGGCGGCTGTGTAGCCGTTGCACTGTGGGATCATTGGCGAGCCATTCTTCCACTTGCTTGCGCTCCTCAGGGGTGACTTCGCCATCCATGTAAGCGCTCAGCATCTCGAAGCGATCGCGCTGGACTACGTCGATCGACCGTTGAGGCTGATGAGCAGATTCAGCCGAGAAGGGCTGACGGTCAGAATTGTGTGAGTTAAAGTCAGACGTCATCGCAACATCACTTAACGTTTACGGAGTATACCCAGCGTTTGATGAGAAGAATAAACAATCTGTCACATAAAGACAATCTTTCTTTAGATCAGACTGGTTATGCGTCAAACAGCAGAGTGAAGTTTTAGCTAGCATTTCGATTCACCAAAGCACCCTCACAAACCACCGATCGAGCCTTATTGCCCATCTAAATAGTTTTGTAATTGAGACTGAAGTCGAAGGCGGGCTCTAGCAATGCGGGATTTCACTGTTCCCAGTGATACCCCAGTAATTTCGGCAATTTCTTCATACGCCATACCTTGAATCTCTCGCAAGACAATAGTAGTGCGAAATACCTCAGGCAGATCCGCGATCGCATCACGGAGTTGGTCGTAGAATTCGCGAGTGGTTAAATCTTCGTCAGGGCCAGGCGTATCGGAGGCAATCTCCCAATCCATTTCACCATCATCAACGGATAGTGGTGCATCTAGAGACAGAGGATTCGCATTCCGTTTGCGCTTGCGTAATTCGTCATAAAACAGATTCGTCGCAATTCGGCTCAGCCAGCCTCGGAACTTGCCAGGCTCATTCAGGCGATGGATATTCCGGTAAACCCGAATCCATACTTCCTGAGTCAAATCGGCCCGGTCTTGCCAATCGGGGGCAAGATGGTACAAAACCCGCTCAACATGGGACTGATACCGCCGCACAAGCTCCGCAAAGGCGGCCCTATCCGGTCGGTGCCCAGTTTGGCATTGCAAAATCAAATCGTAGTTAGAGAGTTTTTCGGCTTGCACTGGCACGTGGGCGGCTGTCGCTTCAACCGTTGACCAGGATACAGGAAGAGAGTAGCTCATGGGCGGAATTTGCTTTAAACATTCCTGGTTTAATGACTCCGCTCAGTTCGCTAATGTTCCCGTGACTATAGTAGACCTTTCTGAGAAGTAGTGGCTTGTATCAGTAGACAGTTGCAACAGTTCGTAGTTTTGGCTGTAACGACTATCTCAGGTCACGAGTGGATGAAATACTTTTAGTTCTAGTGATCGTGGAGCTTCTTCGCCAGTTTAACAACAGGCTGTACCGATTGAGCCGATCGCAGAGTTAGCTCATTAGGTTGAGCAGTGGATTGGGCGCTGATCCCGGCGAATAGGTTTAGTGCAAAAGTTACGGCAGCGGCCAAAATTAGCTTGTCAAACATTACAACCCCTCCTACGCTTGCCTCACGACGCTGGATCGGCGACGGATTTCTACTTCAACTACAAGAACCCAGTGAATATTCCAGGTTAGCTTCTATGGATTTATACGCACATTGGACGCATTTTATGCGCTTTAGGTGCCCATATCGCATCTGAAACTCTAAGAAAAAGTTCAAAAACTGTTAGCTCCTGCTGAGAAAAGTAATATCTGCTGGCGTAAGAAATAGTAGCTTAGTTTTCTGGTCAGCTAACGCTTTTTAGAACTCCTACCTATTAACTTTTCCTTAATTGTGGTGAACAATCCACAGTAAAAATCCTAGCGTTTTAGGTGAAGCACTCCGAGGTCTGCGGGAGATCACTGGGATCAGATCACAGCATTAATTTTGCTGAAACTGAAAGAATTACTACAACATCTACTAATGATTTTGTGCTAGCCCCTATGCTGCTAATCGTTCTGACGAATTTGCGAACAGGATAGACTAAGAACAAAGGATTTGCTGCAACTAAAAATTATTTCAGAGGTGTGTTGCTAGCAACAGGTCAACGGTGTTTAACTCAAATCTGCTGCGATCGTGGCCAGACTACTACAGAATCGGCGACCTATGCCTGCGAAGGCGAAAGATGAGTTTTTACCCCGCAGTGTGATGCTGTTATGTGTGGGCACAGCGGTCGTGTTACTGCTAGCCCAATGGCAAGTCAATGGGGCACGTTCTGGTATGGGTCACTGGTTCTGGAGGCAGGCGCACACTGCTCATCGCACTTCACCACTAGGATTAGCTGTTGGTCGCTCTCAGCCTCAAGGCTCTAGCCGTAACCGTCGCCAATCAGCACCAATCACCTCTGCTAATCGGGCGAGCCAGACTAGCATTCCTAGCCAATATTTATCGACCGCCACGAACTCACCTACCTTGGTCGTTGATTTGAGCGATCGTCAGGTGTATCTCTACCGCCAATCCCGGTTGCAGGCCAGTTATCCTCTCGCGATCGGGCAATCGGGTTGGGAAACTCCGACTGGCTCTTTCCAAATTCAAGCGATGGAACCGGATCCAGAGTGGGTGCATCCCATTACTGGCGAAGTCATCCCAGCGGGACCCGGAAATCCCCTAGGCAAGCGCTGGATTGGGTTTTGGACTGATGGGCAAATGGAAATCGGATTTCATGGTACGGATCAGGAAGAACTGATCGGGGAAGCTGTGTCGCACGGATGTTTGCGAATGCGGAATGATGATGTCGTCGCGCTATATCAACAGGTATCCGTAGGAACGCCAGTCATTGTGCAGCCTTAATATTTGGTATGGCAGCGCTCCAATTGGTTAAGAAAGTCAAATGAATAAACATGCTGTCATGATGAGATTTCTGCTCAGCACTTTGGGATAGCTAGCTCAGTCACAAGCTACGAATGACGCAAATGAGCGGGTAAGACATGAAGTCCAACCCGCTTTGAAGAAGATGTGGAAGCAATCTAATCTAGCCCGTTAGGGTTCTGGTTGCGGCTCGAAGTTGGGTGCATAGGCTTGGAGTAGGCTACTGACTTGGGTCAAGATTTCATCACCGGAACTCTTCCCGATCGCTTGCCGTTCAGGGAAGAATTCTGGCCGATCGAGATTCCGTGCGATTGCTTCACCGACTTGGTGAGCAATTAAGCCTTGGAGTTCTTCCTTGGCTCGCTGGCGTTGATAGTTCGCTCCTTCCTCCGTGGTGGCATAGAGCGGTGGTAGACGATTCAGGGCATAGGCCGCAATATCGCCTAAGTCCAAGGTGCGATCGCTGGTCGCTTCAATTTCGGCCACCCGCGCGATCGCCTCCGTTAGTACCAGTTCTTCCATCACGTTAATAAACTGCTTCCGAGGCACTGCCACAACTTCACCAGTTAGGAGTGCGCCCATTAAGCGATCGAGGGCCATATATTCTT
>DATNPU010000103.1:0-9537 GCA_036703105.1 Microcoleaceae cyanobacterium | reverse complement strand
TTGCCTATTTGGATTGATCAACATCCCGAGTTTGCCATGCCATTAATGCAAATCGGCATCCCAAACGCCAATGTAAATACGATCGCGTTCATTCCGTTCAATCACGCCTTTTAAATCGCCCGTCGTGAACGAGTAGTTATTCGATCGCCATTTCCACACATCCATTAATCCTTGCTCGATCGAGCGATCCATTCTGCCACCCAGCATTTCTTCTAGCGTGGTTTTCATCACCGAGCGATCGATGGATTGGGAAAACGAGGCCTCACTTTGCCGCACTTCGCCGGTGTCATTGTCGTATAGAAATCCCAATGTGACTTGATTGGGTACTAGGTCGTACAACACCGATCGAGTATTCCCCCAATAGCCATAGCCCGATTTGGTTGGATCACCCAACTGTTGTCGAATGGTTGCCTCTGCTGTTCCGGTAGGAAAACCAGGAATATTAGGAGCATCGACCGGCACAGAATCGGTTGGACTCTGGGGAGACACAGCTTTACCAGCAGCACTAGACGGTAGCGTCGGCACTGGCACAGGTTCAGTGGGGCTAGGGTCGGGACTGGGTTTGGAGGATGGGGAATTGCTAGGAGTACTCGATCGTTGGGGGGCAGGAGTAGACGAACTGACAACTGGAGTCGAGGTGAGCCGAGCCGTCGTTTGGCGGGAGTAAAACCACACGGCCCCCAATCCAGTGGTTAAGGCACTACCGAACGCCGCTAACCCAACCCAGAGCCAGGGCGTAACGCGACTCGGTTTTAAGGTAGGAGGTGGTACTACCTGAGCGGCTGTACCAACAGGTGTTTGAGGGGTATATCCAGGGCTGAGGGGCACGGTTGCCATTCTCGATACACTGGCTGGGTTCGCGACAGGATCTCCGGGCCTGATCACCGCTGAGCTTGAGGCTGTATCCGGTAATAAGGCCAGCCATTCTGCGATCGTGGCTGGGCGATATTGCACATCCACCGCCATGCCTCGTATCACCGCTTGATTCACGGCAGCACTCAATTCTGGATGGAGATCGCGGGGGGCTGGCATCGGTTGGCGATCGCGTAAGACCGAGGCCACAGGCACAGCAGCAGTCAGCAACGCATATAAGGTCGCCGCTAAGCCATAAATATCCGTAGCGGGAGTCCGTTTTGCCTGCGCCATATATTGCTCGATCGGCGCATAGCCAGCCGAAATAATGCTGGTATGGGTTTGCGTCATCCCCAATGTAAATTCTCTCGCAATTCCAAAATCAATCAGCACGACATCTTGAGTGCCATCGCGCAGCATAATGTTTTGCGGTTTGACATCCCGGTGCAACAAGCCATTTTGATGCACCACCTGTAAAGCCGCCGCAATTTGCCGGATGTAATGAATCGAGATCGCTTCGGGCAGAGGGCGATCGGGAAACACAATTTCATCCAAGGTCTTGCCGGCGATGTATTCCATCACTAAATATGGCAACCCATCTTCAATGAAAAAATCATTGACTTGCACAATGTTAGGATGCAAACACAACGCTAGTCGTCGTCCTTCATCCTGGAATTGCCGTTGGATCAAGTCAAATTGTCCGTTGGTTTGCGAGTTGGGATTCAGCGTTTTAATCACCACCGTTTTTTGCAGGTAATGATGGGTAGCGCGAAAGGTAACACCAAACCCTCCTTGCCCCAATACCTGATCCAGTGTGTATTTACCACCTTGTAATGCTTTACCGACAAAGGCGTTCATGAATCCTCGAGATCAATAACCAGCACAACTTGCTAAAAATCACTTGTTCGCAACCGAAAGTGCTCCCGGAATCTACGAACCCCATCTTTCGTTTAAGATACCGTCTGTTTTCTAGAACCGACATCTTCAGAAGGGCAACTTCTCAGAGACTTTAGCGTTAATAATGCCTTTTGGGGTAGTAAATTTGGCGATCGAGTTTCCCCCGGATCGGGCAACGCGATTGGCAAGCGGTAACGATTAATTGCAGAATAAAGGCAGTTCATCGCCTTGAGGTGGTTCATGGCTACTCTTCCCCCCAATGTTAAGGATCTGCTAGCTGACCTGATTGCCCGCTATCGCTCACAGGTTGACTATCTAGCAATTCGGCTAGAGGCCGCCGAGGGGGCTGATATTCTATTTCGTGGCAATAAAATTGAAACCCTGAGTGAAGGCATTGCGATCGGGGGACATGTAAGAGCCTGTCATAAAGGTGGTTGGGGATTTGCCAGCTTTAACCAACTCGCTACCCTCAAAGAACGAATTGAAGAAGCGATCGCGGCAGCCCGGTTAGTGGGCGATGAAGAAACCCTTCTGGCTGAAGTGCCACCGATTCAAGATACCTGCATTCTGCCCTTATCTGGCACCGATCCCCGGCAAGTTCCGTTAGCAGACAAAAAAGCTTTGTGTCAGCACTATGGCGAAATTCTGCGGAGTATCAGTCCCCAAATTGCCACAATTTCTGTCCGGTATGGCGACAGCGCCCAACGCGTGATTCTGGCAACCTCTGAAGGCACGTTGTTAGAGCAATCCTGGGTAGACATGGAAATGCGGTTCGCGGCTACGGCCCGGAATGGTGAAACGGTACAAACCGGACGCGAAACCACTGGATCGCGGAAAGCCTATGAAGATTTAATTGGCTTAGATGAACAGGTGCGCAGCGCGGCCCAACGGGCAGTGGATTCACTCGCGCTGCCTCCAGTTAAAGGTAATACCTATACTGTGGTAATTGACCCGATCCTGTCAGGCTTATTCGTCCATGAAGCCTTTGGGCATTTGTCAGAAGCCGATATGGCGTATGAGAATCCCGATCTGCTCGAAACCATGAGTATTGGGCGGCGGTTCGGCTCCCCAGAATTACAGATTTTTGATGGGGCAGCACCGGCTGGACATCGCGGCAGTTATTTCTACGACGATGAAGGAACCCCTGCCACCACTACCCAACTGATTCAGGATGGCGTGTTGGTCGGACGACTGCACTCGCGGGAGACAGCAGGCAAACTGGGAGAAGCGGTAACTGGCAATGCCCGGTGTTTGAACTACCACTATCCCCCGATCGTCCGGATGACTAATACCTGGATCGAACGTGGTAATACCCCCGTGAAGGATCTGCTCAATGACATTGAGGAAGGGGTCTATGCCCGCAACTGGCTCGGTGGTATGACCAACGGCGAAATGTTCACCTTTGCCGCCGGAGAAGCCTGGATGATTCGCAATGGCGAGATTGCTGAACCTGTCCGCGATGTCACCCTCTCTGGCAATGCCTTCAAGACGCTGGCAGACATTGAAGCGATCGGCGACGACTTTTTCTGGGATGAATCTGGTGGCTGCGGCAAAGGAGGGCAAAGTGGTTTGCCGGTCGGTTGCGGTGGTCCCAGTCTCCGCATTCGGAATGTAGTCGTTGGTGGCGAGGCGATGGATTAACTGGCTAGCATCCCCGGCGAATCGTCACCTGCTGGGGATGTTCAGCTAGATAGCGATCGATTTGCTGATACAACTGGTCAGGCGTTGAGGTGTTATCAAGCACTAGATCAGCGCGGGCAAGTTTCTTTTGAATTGCCATCTGACTGTTCATCCGGGCTTGGGCTTGTTCAAAGCTCAAGTGATCCCGTTGGATTAACCGCTGAAGTTGCTGATCTTCCGTACACCGGATCACCCAGGTTTCTGTGACTAAATCGGTCATCCGGGCTTCAAATAACAGCGGAATCACCATCAGCACGATCGGGCTAGTGCGGAGTAACGGCGTCTGCATCGCCTCAGTTAAGCGATCGCGGACATAGGGATGAATTCGCTGCTCTACCCATAACCGTTCCGCTGGACTGCTGAAAATAATGTCGCCTAACCGATGCCGGTTCAAACTACCATCCGGTAACAGCACCCCAGAGCCGTAGCGATCGACCAGTTCGGCCAAGGCTACCGCTCCCGGTTGTACCGCTTCTCGGGCAAAAATATCTGCATCTAGCACGGGAATGTGATGAACAGTAGCCAGATAATCTGACACTGTGGTTTTGCCCATGCCGATGCCTCCGGTCAGACCAATGACGCGTTGCTGGAGATGGACGGAATTACTAGTTGTCATAATTCGCTTGCTAGAGCTTAAATACAGGCACTTTAGGGTGGTGCAATTGCTAGTCTATTAATTTTCAGGGTCGCAATAGAAGCACCACTTGGATTAATTGCCCCTCAGTGTACAGGATTGTTGCCACTGCTCTGAGAGGGCTGGCTCCCCTTGCGGTCTATCGTTGTTGTTAACGAATGCAATACCTGCTAGGGACGATCGCTCTTTACAATAAAGCTGTACCGTTTAGCTGACTACCCTCATGTTGCTGAAGTCAACCACGCGCCATATTCACATTTTTGCTGCCACTGTTGAAAAGAATGAATTGATTCCCAGCGACAACGTGTTGACTCTGGATGTTGATCCAGATAACGAATTTGTTTGGACAGAAGACGCCCTGCAACAGGTCTACCGGATGTTCGATGAGCTAGTCGAGGCATACAACGGCGCTGAGTTAACCGAATACAATCTGCGGCGGATCGGCTCCGATCTGGAACACTTCGTGCGATCGCTGCTTCAGAAAGGTAGCATTTCCTATAACTTAAACAGCCGGGTGCTGAACTACAGCATGGGTCAGCCCCAAGTTGTCCCCGCAGAAGGTTGAATTTTACGAATTGTAAAATCTAAATCACAAGAATTTAAGCTAGCCATTTTTGTCCAAAGCCATATGATCCTGTTCTATCAAAGCTTTGGCTAGAATGGCTATTATTTTCTCTCTCGTAAATTCCTCAAATTCGGTCAATGTCCTTCAAAATTTTTAATAAAAACGCTCATCAAATCGGTCTACCTTAACAATTTAGGTGGTTTTTTAGCGTTTCAGAACACAGTACACTCACACGTCAACCCCAGGTTGGAAGATTTAGCATGAGCAGTAATTTAGCAACCAAGCTACGTGAGGGCACCAAAAAATCCCATACGATGGCTGAAAATACAGGGTTTATCGCCTGTTTCTTAAAAGGAACTGTAGAAAAGAACTCTTACCGGAAGCTGGTGTCGAACCTCTACTACGTCTACACCGCGATGGAAGAGGAGATGGAGAAGCAGAAAGATCATCCGATCGTTTCGAAAATCTACTTCCCCGAACTCAACCGGAAAGAAGCTCTCGAAAACGACCTGTACTACTACTACGGTGCCAACTGGCGGGAGCAGATCGCCCCTTCCTCAGCCGCTCAAGCTTATGTTGCCCGGATTCGGGAAGTGTCTAACACCGCTCCGGAATTGCTGGTGGCTCATTCCTACACCCGCTACTTAGGTGATTTGTCCGGTGGTCAAATCCTCAAGGGCATTGCGCAACGAGGCATGAACCTGACCGATGGGTCTGGGACTAACTTCTATGAGTTCAAAACTATCTCGGATGAGAAAGCGTTTAAGACCGTTTATCGTCAAGCTATGAACGATCTAGAGGTAGATGAAGCCACAGCTCAGCGGATCGTAGACGAAGCTAATGATGCCTTTGGTCTGAACATGAAGATGTTCAAAGAACTTGAAGGTAGCCTGATCAAAGCGATCGGAATCCTACTGTTCAATTCCCTGACTCAGCGTCGGGGTCGGGGCAGCACCGAACTGGCTACTGCTGAACAATAATCAACGCTAAGAATTTAGTATCGTTACGATCGCCGTGCTTGGTTTCGTCGCGATACCCATTGAATCCCGGAGATCTGGTGGTCAACCCATCATCAGGTTTTCGGGATTCCTGTTTGGGACAACTTTTGCTGCCAGCGATCAACCGCTTGCTGTAATGGTGACGACAACCAATCAAAATATTGCGGATAAACAGGCAAGCGTGGGAGTAATTGCCAGCCAGCCTGTGCCAATGTTTTTGCCAAAGTGAGATCGATCGGATGGGGATAGTCTGGATTTACTTCATCCCGTACTCCAATTCCACCCAGATCCCGTGCTCCTGCTGCGATACAAGCTATTAACTGCTCTGGCTCTTGGATCAAATTGGGTGGCACTTGTAAAGTCACTCCGGATGGGAGGATGGCTCGCGCGATCGCAATCATCTCAATCAAATCTTTTTCCGCAAAGGCTGTCCCACTCCAAGCTTCCTGCTGACCCGGACTATAGGGTTGCAAAATTACTTCCTGAATATGGCCCCATTGCTCGGCAATGGCCGCGATCGCTTCTAAAGTGGCGATACAATCGTCCGGCGTTTCACCAATCCCTAACAGTAATCCAGTTGTAAAGGGAATCCGGAGTTCACCTGCCCAGGTTAACTGCTGTAGGCGTAAGGCTGGTACTTTGCTAGGAGCATGACGATGGACAGTCTGAAGCAGATTCGGCGTGATTTGCTCCAGCATCAACCCCATCGATACAGTCACGGTTTTCAACCGCTCCATCTCTTCCCAACTCAAGATTCCTGCGTTGGTATGCGGCAAAAAGCCTAGGGATAAAGCGAGTTCACATAAGTCATAAATCCGTTGGAACCAGGCCGGGCGATCGGGACTCTGAGGATGCACTTCCCCACTGAGGATCAGGATTTCGATCACCCCATGATCTCGTAGCGTCTGTAATTGCTCAGCCGCGATCGTTAAATTCAGTCCAGCGTGTGTACCAGGATCAACCCGAAAATTGCAATAGGTACACCGATTAAAGCACTCATAGGTTGGAACCAGCGTATGGGCTGGACTGTATGTCACAGTTCGATCGGTCATCAGTCAGGTGGTGATCAGTAAGTAGCAAACTGCTTACTATCATGGCTTACTGACTCCTCCTTCCGAAGCCCTAATTACAGCTCGATCTCCTCCTGACAACTCCGTTTTTTGGCATAGAGATTCTTCACATGAGTTTTCACAGTATTCAGGCTGATTTGCAGCAATTTGGCAATTTCTTGATAGGTATACTCTTGCTGCAATAGCATCCAAATTTCCGCTTCGCGATCGGTCAGGTCATATCGTTGCTGTTGAATGCGTAATTCTTCCCGCAACGCTTGATCACGATCCTCCAACAGAATCAGCAAATATGGCGCTTCGCCGATCGGTTCAGCCAGTCGCAAGCGACCATTCCCAGCGGCTCGATCGCTGCCCAAATTCATTTCCAACCAACGCGCCGTAATCCGAACAGTCCGCCCGCTAGCGGTTTGGTATTCGCGAGTGATCCCAGAGCTAGTAGCACTTTCTCGCATCAGTTGCTGACACACATCTGAGACTAATCCGGGTAAACCAGCGATCGGGAAATTCGTGTTTAATGCCTCCTGACAGAGATGCTGGGCTTTTTGGTTCCAGTAAATCGGTTTCTGATACCGAGAGGCAACAATTACTCCCTGAGGTAATAGTTCAAACACATGAGTCCAGAGCAGATTTGGCTCGGGAATATCGCTATTGCTAGGAGACTCCAGTGGTTCAGGATGGTTGCGGACAAGGTGTTTGCCAGAATCAGGATGAGATGCCGTAAAGCTACGTGAGCTGCGGGGGGCTTGGCAGACAAACAACGAGCCGACAGACGCGGTTTCCGGAGCAACGGTAAAGACACGAGCTGTCATAAATCAGATTCCTCAAGTACTTGAGGCTATTCTGCTGCCTCACCTAACGAATCGACAATGAGCAAGCTGCAATTGGCTCTACTGAGATGAAACTAGCTGAATTGAACCGCAAGGGGGTGAACTGCGGTGAAGTAGGGTGAAGTTTTATGGTGAAGTGGATTGTGGAACTAGGCTCAATCAGTTGATAATAGTCAGACAAGTTTTAGATAAATCTGATCTAGCTTCAGAAATTCTTGCTTTTGGCAGTGATCTTGCTAATTAGAGCAGTCTGAAATTTGGTCTAACTGGTTCAGCGCGTCAGCCTCTCCATCGGGCTAACCAATTGAACAGCTAGACAACAGTTTGGTTGAGAAGTTGCCTGAACCCAACTGTTGAGCTTCACCTGACAGGATGATATTCCGAATTGTCGCCTCAATTGGCGGAAAAGCAGTCACCCGTTTGGGTACTCTTCAGATTGGCCGCTCAGAATACATCTCTTTCCAAGTTTGGAAACCCCTGAATGGGTGAGTTCGTTTACGATCGCGTTTAGCCCCTTTCAATTGGTGATCTCTCTTGGTCAGTTCCCTGAAACCATCGTCTGAGTCGCTTCAGCAGATTGAGCCAGAGTTGCTCGATCGCTTTTTCTTACCCGAGCAGCAACGTCGCTATGTGGCCATGCTGATAGAACGAGGGGGCTTAACCAGACGCAGAGCCGAATATTTTGTCCGGCTATGGGCCTACTTATTACTTAAACAACAACAAGACATAACCGGGAACTTACAACCCCTGACCCAGTTGTCTCCGTTAGAACAGTTGGTTTCCTGTACCCATCGGGAAGCCGCAGAATTATTTTATGGCGATCAAGATCGCGGTAGCGATCGCGCCGCTGGTATGATGATTGATCGCTTGGTGGCCCTTGGTCTGCTAGAAAAACGGTTTGACGGTCAAACGCTATCGCTCCAGGTGCGATCGTTACCAGAACTCGCCAATGCTCCAACGTCGATCGCAACCGTCACCTTAACCGTAGACGATTTTAATCCTCGAACCGATACCATTCCGCTAGCAAATCTAGTCACCCGTACCTATGCGGAGCTGATTAAGGATAATGCTCTGGTATCTCATAAAATTGCCCGGTCATTTCGGAACTGGGCACAGCATTACGCTAAGGGAATGCGGGTATTGCGGCGATCGGATAACTTGAATCCAGTTGGCATCTGCATCCTGTATCCCGTCAGCAGTAGCTCGGAATTCAACTTTTTCCAAGCGCCTAGCAAAAGCTTTTACCTGACTACAGATAACGAAGCCGATCCATTCCAAATGGCGGCTCCAGGAGATCTAGATTGCACATCAGTCTACATTCGCGCCTGGGTGATTGAAAGTCAGTTTCTCTCAGTGAATAATCTCTGCTTGCTGCTAGAGGATACCAAGCAAACCCTGGTACAAATGCAGACAGATTTTCCTAACCTATGTGATCTTTATTCGCTGATTGTGCATCCATTGTATGAAGAACTGCGCCTGAAACTGGGCTTTCAGAAAACCTGCCCAGACAACCAGCGATCGTACCACTGGATTTATTTAGCTCTCGATCGCTTCCTAGAACTCAATATTACTCAGGCACTCGCCAGCTTAAAGTTAGGCACAGACGCGAGCTAACAGAATTAAGAATCCGCCCTTCGGTTTACCGTCCACAGAATTGTTAACCCTTGGGCCCAATTTGCCCGCCGCAAATAAATATATCTTTACATTCTGAGCAACCCTAAAGCGTTACTCAGACCGTGTTGCAAGCATTCGTCCCCTAATCTGAGAGAAATCTTAATCAGGTACTTTACAAAACTCAATGAAGAAGTCTAAACTAAAGTGCATACGGTGAAAGCCGTACATCATCCAAGTTACATCAAGCACTCATTACTATCATGACAACGACTCTACAGCGCCGCGAAAGCGCTAACATCTGGAGTCAGTTCTGCGAGTGGGTGACCAGCACCAACAACCGCCTCTATGTCGGCTGGTTCGGTGTCCTGATGATCCCCACCCTACTGACCGCTACCATCTG
>DATNPU010000257.1:0-6834 GCA_036703105.1 Microcoleaceae cyanobacterium | reverse complement strand
AAGCTCGAACGCTCTCCTGGCAACCCTCGGATGTTGATGATCCATTTGATCCGATCGCGAACCTCCCTGCTCGTCCTGATGTGCCCCCGATTCTGGATGAGATTCAAGTCTGGTTGCAGCAGGAGGGTCAACAATTACGCCGCATTCATGTGCGAGATCGGCCTGAGATTAACTGTCTAGTGTTAATCCAGCGTCGCTTACCGCCCGAAACCGCTTGGGAACAACTGTCGAAAGAATTTGGTGTCGCGATCGCAACCTTGAGTAACTTCTATCAACGCGAGTGCTTTCCGCGTCTTCTCGCCTTCGGGCAGTCCCAAGGCTACCTCTAAACCGCAAACCTGCATTGACTGACAGCTATGATTTCTTCTGCCAATCATCCTACGATCGCACTACCTATCACTCAGACCGATCGCCAAACGGCCCGGACGTTTGCCCAAGAACAGCCGACTCCGGCTAAGGCCGAACAGGTTTATCTCAATACGTTGGCCGTGCTGGTAGTACAGCATTATTTAGATTTACTGGAGATTCCAACCAATCTGGCGAACAGTTATAGCTGGAGTCCGATGGGTCGCCTCTGCGCCAATATTGCCGATCTGGATCTGCCACCGTGGGGGCGGTTGGAATGTCGGCCTCTGCGCGAGTCGGAGCGGCAATGTCTGATTCCTCCCGAAGTTTGGAGCGATCGCATCGGTTATGTAGTGGTACAGCTTGATCGGGATTGTCGGCAAGGGACGGTGCTGGGTTTTTCTGCGATCGCCGCTCCTCACTTGTCGCTGGCTCAGCTTGCTCCCCTAGACCAACTGCTGCAAACCCTCCATCAAACAACCCCAGTCGCCGCGTCACCTCAAGTTCGACTGACTCAATGGTTCGATCAGGTGTTTGAGCAAGGTTGGCAAACGATCACTGAGCTACTCAATCCAGCCCAACTCAGCCCAGCGTTTCGCTCCCGAACTCCCGAACCGCAACCTGCCGCCTTTACTGTGCGATCGATCGATGTGCATCGTGCCAAGTTGATCGACTTAGGCGTTAACCTGGGCCAAACGGCAGTGGTGTTGTTGGTAGAACTGCATCCCGAAGCAGACGATCGGATTAATGTGCATCTCCGAGTGTATCCAGCGAACGGTAATTTGTATCTACCGGCTGGAGTGCAACTAGTTCTACTCGATGCCACAGGAGAAATGGCTTCTACCGTGATTGCCAGGGAAGCCGATAACTATCTGCAATTACGCCTGATTGGTCAACCCGGTGAAGCTTTTGCTGTGACTCTGGCTCTCAATCAAGTGAGTGTTACAGAGCAATTCCGCATCTAAGCGAAATTTACTAGGTGATTCAGAAAATCATTGACTTCACCCTGTTGTATTATTCAGCCCGCAAAATTACTGAAATTTTCATCAGATGGCAACGGTTTGCTGGTAACGCGGTTCCTGAATTCGATTGTGTTCCTTGCCCCCCAGGAGAGTCATCGGACTCTGCCTGTTACACAGGAGATTATGCATGGCTAAGTTAGTCGTCCTCAAGTTTGTGAATGGCAATGTTGATCAGGGATTTTCTATCGTTTTGCAAATTAGTGAAGAGGGCGATCGCCCCTTCTTCCAAACCATTGGCCATTTGCCTGCGGCACCCCAATTATCCCAACTCTATAAAAGTTGGCAAAGTATTTATCATCGCTTTGATAACCGCACTCGCAAACATACAGCGGCTTCTACCTATCGCCTAGAAGTTCCGGCGGGCCAAGTGACGAATGTGTCCATGCGGGACGAATGCGATGCGGTTGCCCAAAACCTGGGACAGCATCTCAATCAATGGCTCCGATCGGAAACTTTCCGGCCGGTGCGAGAAGGAATTTTAGAAAACCTGAAGCGGAACGATCGCGTTCGCATCATTCTGCAAACTGAAGATCCATTATTAAAACGCTTACCCTGGCATGTTTGGGATATTTGCGATCGCTACCCGAGAACTGAAATTGCTCTCAGTGCTGCCACCTATGGATCTGTCCGCCACCAATCCCATCATCCCTCGGTGAACAGCACGAAAGTGCGGATCCTGGCCATCCTCGGGAGTGATCAAGGAATTGATGTGCAGGCAGACCAATGGTTATTACGTCGTCTACCCAATGCCGAAATTACATTTTTAGTGAAGCCAAAGCGCAAGGAACTTAACGATCAATTGTGGGCGCAGGGTTGGGATGTCCTATTTTTTGCGGGACATAGTTCCAGTCAACCCAATGATGAAACTGGAAAAATTTATCTAAATGACAGCGAAAGTTTAACCACTGTCAAACTCCGTTACGCCTTAAAGAAAGCGGTGGAAAGTGGTTTGAAACTGGCGATTTTCAATTCCTGTGATGGTTTGGGGTTAGCCCGCGATCTGGCCGACCTGCAAATTCCCCAGGTGATTGTGATGCGGGAGCCTGTGCCAGATCAGGTCGCGCAGGAGTTCCTCAAATCCTTTTTAGAAGCGTTTGCTCGTGGTGAATCTTTCTACCTAGCGGTGCGGGAGGCTCGGGAAAAACTGCAAGGACTGGAAGACCAATTTCCCTGTGCCACCTGGCTACCAATCATTTGCCAAAATCCCGCCGAAACTCCACCTAGTTGGGCCAATTGGTGTGGTCAATCTGCTCAGTCACCTCAGGCAACTGTTACGGAGCGCCCTGGTAGTCGCGTGGCTCCCCATCTGGATGCCGATTCTAGCCAAGGCATCGTAATTCGGATTACAACCGATCGTCCCGCTCCAACCCAAACCTTACCTCGCCCGATTACCCCGGCCAAACGTCGCCCGAAATCGAAGTCGCAAAAATTCTTAGAGCGATCGACGACGATGACGCAACAACTGTATCAATTGGGCAATCGCTGGTTGCAACTGGGTCTCCTGATTCTGCAAGCCACTGTGATTGGGGGAGTTAGTAGTTGTGCTGGGGCGGCGATCGGCTTCTGGTTAGCTTACTGGTCGCCCCTAGCTAGCTTATGGCGGTCTTGGCTGCCGCACTTATCAGGACTCATGCCCTTTGGCATTCAGCTCCATCCCGCGATCGTCCTATTTGCCGTTACCGGATTCTGTACGTCCTGGGGCTTAATGCAAACCCGCCAGTTGGAACGTCAACCCTGGTTTTGGACTTCTACCTTACTAGCCGCATTTGGTTATGCCCTGGCTTGGGCTAGCTGGCAGTTTAGCATCATCCAAACAACCTGGGCTAGCATGATCCTGCTAGGTGCGATCGCGGCTCTCTTCCTGATTGCGGGTCTAGGATTGGTGGAACATCCTTTGCTGCATGTGATCATTGCTGTAGTTGGTACGGTTTTGGTCAGTTGTGTCGGTCTGCTCAGTGCCAAACCAGTGATCCTGCTGCTTTCAGTTCAGGCGGATACCGTACTAGCTTCAGACGCTTTTAGCACTGCCCTGTTGTTCTTTAGCCGTCTGGGAACTGTGATTAGCCTCTGGTTTGCCATCAGCTATTTCGTGATTGCCCCCAGAATGCTGCGATCGCGGTGGCAATAAGCTTAGCAATCAGAATGTCATTACCGGGAGCAATTGCGCCTAAACAACCCGATTCTGGCGAATACATTCCTGATACCAATGCCAACTTGCTTTGGGAATTCGGCGTTGCGTTTTGTAATCCGTATACAACAACCCAAACCGCCGATCGCGGCCCCAGGCCCACTCAAAGTTATCCAGTAAGGTCCAGATAAAATATCCCTGCACCGGATAACCTTCTGCAACAGCTCGATGCACCGATTTTAAGTATTGCCGCAAATACAAAATCCGATCGGCATCTAACACCTCTCCGGTTGCCGTCAGTTCATCTTCTACAGCACAGCCATTTTCGGTCATGACGATCGGTAATTCTGGGCGATGCAAGGTGTCGCGGACATGCCGAATCGCCCAATACAAGGATTCCGGCACAAACCATAACCAGGGCATATGCAAGCGCGGATAGCTCTTGGGATAAGCCAGCAGTTCATACCCTTGGGGATTATTAGCTGCCCGCACGTAGGTTCCCGTGTAAATATTCAGCCCGAAAAAGTCTAATGGTTGGTGAATTGTCTCCAGATCTCCTGCTTGAATATCGGGGGCATCGGCGCCTAATTGTTCCAGGGCCGCCGGGCTGTAGGCTCCGGTTAAGGCGGGGAAAATAATGCCTCCATTGGCCCAATTGGTATGGAAGGCGGCCTGGGCAGCGGCAATATCGGCGGGTGATTCCGTCAATGGTACTGTTACTCCTGGATTGTCTACCAACGCTACCTGGCAAGGCTGAGGTGATGCCGCCCGAATGGCCTGACACCCTAACCCATGAGCCAGCAACGCATGGTGCGAGGTTTGCCAGACTTGCTTGCGATGACGGACTTTGGTTCCCGGTGCATGGGGGGGAATTTTATCCACGTCGTAACCCAGATGAGTAAAGCAGGAAATTTCATTAATCGTCATCCAGGAGGTAATGCGATCGCCCAACCGACTGACTGTTGCCGTAACATAATCCGCGAAATCTTGAGCCATCTCCCGGCTTTGCCAGGACCCGTATCGTTGTTCCAATGCCTGAGGGCTATCCCAGTGAAATAGGGTGGCATGGGGCGTAATGCCATGCTGCAATAAGGTGTCTACCAAACGACGATAAAAGTCTATTCCGGCTTCGTTCACCTGCCCTCGCCCATCAGGAATAATCCGTGGCCAAGCAATACTAAAGCGATAATGCCGCACCCCCAATTCCGCCATCATTTTGATATCGCTTTCGTAACGGTGATAGTGGTCGCAGGCGATCGCACCCGTATCGCCATTCACAGTACGTCCCTTGGTCGCACTAAAGGTATCCCATACACTCGGCTTGCGACCATCTTCCTGTACGGCCCCTTCAATTTGATAGGCCGCTGTAGCTGTTCCCCACATAAAGTCGGCTGGAAACTGATAACTGGTCATAGTCAGCCCTCCTGCAAAAAATTGTTCCCGATCGTTGAACCGGGTAAGCAGAAGTTACCCTACATTCCTCAAGACAATGCACGATGCAGGATAAGTTTTGCGATCGAGCAATGCTTACCTACTTCTCACTGATTCATAAAATAATTATTCGCGACCATAAATATTTGAGAGCATTTGAAAGAGATGGTAATAGAGTCAGCAATATTACCATCTGTAGGCAAAATGATTGGTTTTTCTAGGTCAATTCTGATGCAGCGGGAGTGATTAGGCGGTTTACCAATTGCTTTACGTTGGGATTACCACTGTAGCCAATCACAACTGCTCGATCGCACTACCTGCCGCACATTTCATTGGGGAAAGCTCTGCATAAATCCTGAAGCAGGAGCCTATAAATCAGTAAGCCCCCATTCTCAAGGATGACCTGCGATGAAATTTCCTCAAGTTGCCCTTTCTGCTCTATGCTCCATCGGTTCCGTTGCAACGGCGGCCTTACTGTTACTGCTCATCATCCATACCTTTGATGCCTGGAAACATCAACAAACGTGGCAATCCAGCATTTCCGGCCTAGAGATTCAGCAATTAGTTGCCAACTTGCCATCTACTACTAGCGCCCCAGGTGGTCGAGAAACTGCCGGACGGCGTTAATGTTCTTCAATCCAGTAGTGCCCTTGTTTGCCAGAGAGTTGCTATGTTTAGTTCACTGCAAAGTCACGAAACTTCAATTAAAGTTGATTCTGTACTCCTACAAGGCATCCTGGAAGGATTGATTGATGGTGTACTGATTGTTACCAGTAGTGGTGAGTGGGTGTATGGTAACTTCCATGCTTACCGGATTTGCCAACGGCTAACCCCAAATGTCCCAATCAGAAAGTCGCTACCCTCAGCGATTTGGCAAGTTTGTCAACAGTTGATCCATCGCCAGGAACTGGGTGCCGATCGCCCGCTGATTGTTGAATCTACGATCGTCTCTAGTCGCTCGGAAACCTTTCGGGTGCGGGTACGGTGGTTAGAACTGAGTGAAGTTAAACGCCCTTATCTGATGGTGACCTTAGAAGATTGTTATCAGTCGGCGCAAAATCAGGCGATCGCCGAAATTCAGCAATATGAGTTAACGCCTCGGCAGGCAGAGGTTTGGCGGTTGCGACGGGCAGGGTACAGCTATCGCGAAATTGCGAATCAACTCTATATCGGAGTGGATACAGTCAAACGGCATTTGAAAGATATTTATGCCAAGCAACGAGAACATACAAGTTGTTACAGTGCCTAGCGAGGCTCTGCTTGGGATCAGCACATCAGGTTCAAGCTTCACTTAACTCAATCACGTTGCCATCCGGATCTTGAGTAAATAAGGCGGCTCGTCCAGAGGCACTCATTTGTACTGGACAATGATGCGCTAGTAAGTGTTCTTTGGCCGCTTCTAGATTGGCAACAGAAAACGCAAGATGCCGATTCCGACCCCATTTCTCCGGATCTTGCAGATTAGTATTCGGAAAGGGATTGGTGATCAAATGAATTTGAAAGCCATCGATTTCATACCAAATACCCGGAAATTTCAACGCTCGATCGACCTTAGGTAACCCTAACACCATGCTATAAAAGCATTCTGCTCGTTCTAAATCAGATACTAAAATAGCGGCATGGAGACAACGAGAGACTTGCATACCAAATACCTCAAACGCTAGTAGATTCCTTCACTATAGTTATCACCAATCGCTTAGTAAAATTGGGACTTTTGTCCTAGAGCAGATTAGGACGCTTGATTCATGTCAAGGCGTGAGTGTTCCGTTTAGGATTGGGCTATTCAACATTCTGAATCGTTGATAGCAATGATTCGGAGCGCTTGGTTACGTTCATTCGCAAGTGCTCAATCTCAAGCCGCTCTAGCCATAACATGATGAAAAGAGATTCGGTAAAGATGCATCCAAG
>DATNPU010000240.1:0-15046 GCA_036703105.1 Microcoleaceae cyanobacterium | reverse complement strand
TCTGTCCTGTTAAGCCTCGGGATACTGGCCGCAATTCCGTTGGGAAGTGGTGCTGCGGTTCAAGCAAATCCTCTTTTGCCCCATCCCCCCATCCAAATCGCTCAAGCCACACCGACAAGCTACACCGTATTAGTAGTAAATCCTAATACTGGGAATGATTACACAGCAGACGGCAGTAATTTATCACCGTTTCGCAGCTTAACTAAAGCCCTTCAGATTGCTCAACCAAATACAATTATTCTGCTGACTCCGGGAACTTACAGTACAGAAACTGGGGAAGTTTTTCCGATCGCGTTGAAATCAGGAGTCACGATCCAGGGTGATGTGCCCAATCGGGGCCAAATGGTAGTAATTCGGGGCGGTGGAGAGTTTACCAGTCCGGCTTCTGGCCGCCAAAATGTGACGATCGTGGGTGCCGATCGAGCCATGATCGCTGGGGTAACTGTGATGAATAATCAGTCGGCACAGGGGCATGGATTATGGTTAGAATCTACCAGCCCGATCGTGGTTCACAATACATTTACTGCCAATAGTTTGAGCGGTATTGCGATCGGCGGTAATAGTCAAGCCACAATTCGGGACAATTCTTTTTCTCATAATGGTACGACGGGCCTCAGTATTAACGGCACGTCCCATCCCGAAGTGCGAGAAAATGTCTTTGAACAAACTGGGGTGGCAATTAATATTAGTCAACAATCGACACCCTTAATTATTAGTAATCGGATTCGCCAGAATCGCCTTGGCATCGTTGTGCAATCTGCGGCCCAACCCACTATTCGGAACAATACGATCGAAGATCAAACCGAAGCAGGATTAGTAGCGATCGCCCAAGCTCAACCCAATTTAGGCACAGCTGCAGAC
Organism: Microcoleaceae cyanobacterium; assembly: GCA_036703105.1. Classification (GTDB taxonomy): domain Bacteria; phylum Cyanobacteriota; class Cyanobacteriia; order Leptolyngbyales; family Leptolyngbyaceae; genus Pantanalinema. Next base: position 14,185 of record DATNPU010000240.1, on the reverse strand, counting down.
CCAGGAAATAATACATTTCGCAATAATGCCAAAGCCGACATTAATGCTGAAGCAGCTAGTCAAGCGATCGTGGCCTATAGCAATAACCTTGTGAAAACGCTAGGTAATGTCACGCGAGAATCGGCGATCGCAGCTCAGCCGCCTAGCAATCCGCCAACTCTACCAACCACGACTCTCAGCCAGCCCCCGGCCTCGACAATCGCTGTACCGCCAGCCGCAACTGCTCCATTAACAAATCCGCCTACAGTTGCCAGTACTATTTCTGCTACAGCTTTCCCGGTTCCAACCGCCCTAAGTAGCCTACCAAGCAATCCTGCTACGATGTCCCAACGTCCGATGCAGGTCATTGTTCGAGCGGAACCAACGATCGCGGCCACTCCTCTAGCCCCCACGATCGCTCCAGTCGCAGTTTCACCCCAACCCGTGAAGCCGCTTACGATTGCCGCTCAACCACAACCTGTATTGTCGCCACCCACGCCGATTCAACCCCTTGTCGCCGTCAGTGCTTCAGGGGCAGCAGATCCCGGCATCGAGATTCCTGTTCCTGCCCCCGAATCAGGCAATCCCCCTGCGATCGCTCCCATTACCAGCGCTCCAACAGTTACGTCAACGGCTCCCCTGCCAAGTTTGCCGCAGGCTCCAACCACAAATCTACCGACTATCGCCGTTTCTGCTCCTAAAGCCCCTACTCCTATTACCGCCGATTTACCAACCGTTGGCAGCCCGCGATCGTTACCGACTGTGCCAATCATTCGTAGCACTCCGCCTGTATCCGCACCACCTACCCCAGTCCTAACTCCACCCACTTCGGTACTCGCTCCACCGACTCCAGTCCTAACCCCGCCGTCAACCCCGGTATTGACGCCACCTGATTCCCTCGCGGCCCAAGCCGCCTCGATCGAAATTCCCGTGCCACCGCCAGAATCGGGAACAGTAGCACCAGTCGTCGTCAGACCAACATCACCACCACCGGGAATTAGTTCATCCATGACCACGGCAGAAATTCCAAAAATTCTTCCTGTACCGGGAAGTGATATTCCGATCGGGAATATTGGGGATATGCCACAGGTTTATGTTGCCCGTGGTGGTAGCAATCCAACGGTTGATAGTCCACCTGTGCCGCCAGCCCGCTCATTTGTCGTAGTCCGCTACCGGGTTGTAGTAGACACGATCGATGATAGTCAGCAAGCTCAGGTGAAATCACTTGTGCCAGGGGCATTTGCGGTATCCCACGGAGGACGCATGGTGATGCAAGTTGGGGCATTCGGCGAGCGCAGCAAAGCGGACGAACTGATGCAGATTTTAGTAGCCCAGGGACTCAAAGCCAGCGTGGAATCGATGGAGTAATTAGTTCCCTGAACTTACTGTTGCTAGCGTTGGGAACTGGGGTCTACATTCCCTTGAAGTCCGAGTTTGGGGTGATTCTCGGATTGGGCTTCCTGTAACTGCGCCCGAGTGCGTTCTACCTGAAATTCCGTCGATCGCAGTTGGGGATTGTTTCGCTTGGCTAAATCCAGTGCTTCTTGAAGCGTAATCGGGACTTGATAGCGAATTTTCACATCCTGCGATCGCGTCGGTAGCTGAAGCGAATTTGGCGGTGGCTGAAGGCCATCAGTAGCTAGAGTTGGCTGTTGGGCTAACACGGGTTGTCCCACTTCCACAAGCACTACCGTAGTCATTAGCAACACCTGACGGAGCATCTTGTCCACCTTTGTAAAGTTTTGAAAAGAATTAAGTAAGTTGTTCGAGAATCTCTGAAAACCTGATGTACCGGAATTTACCGGACTCCAGTTTATGCACTCACCACGATCGCTGTTGTAGGGGACATTCCTACCCGCGATCGTTTTTTATAGCAACTCAATATATGTGCAGCGATCGCCGTGTAATCGGGAAGTCTAAATTAAGCATGTTGATTCGCTTGTTCCTGTAACCAGCTATCCACTGGCTTACCATCTTTGCGCCGCAGTTCAATTTCCACAACTAACACTTCGCCCGAACCTGGAGGAGCAGGCTTCTGATGAAACGCGATATCATAGGCATTAGGATCTTCGTTACGTTCCTTTAGCCAATCCTGTACTTTCATCGTGGCAAACAACGATTGCCCCTGCTCAAACATGCGGGTGATTTGCATTTGTAAGGTGTAGGGGTTAAATCGAGGCATAGTCAACTCCCAATAACAGTACAGATTGGAACTCGATCCCAATTCATTCAGATTAGCGCTGATTGCTCAACCTGGCATCCAACTTGATTATCTACATCACGATTCCAGCCAGCGATCGCACCTAAGGCACCTCCTAACAATTTTCTGTTTGTCAGAGTTTCATAACTTTTCTAGATAGGTCAGCCGTTTAGGATAAGCACTTGTAATAAAATAGACGATTGGCTTGCCCACCTTTGCTGAATCTTCAGCGTCTACATTTACCCAGTTCCACTTCTTATGACATCCTCTTCAATTCGCTTCCTCATGTGTTCACCCGATCACTACGACGTGGATTACGTGATTAATCCCTGGATGGAGGGCAATATCCACAAGTCATCCCGCGATCGTGCCGCCGAGCAATGGCAGGGGTTGTTTCAAATCCTCAAAGAGCGGGCCATTGTCGATCTAGTCAAGCCGGAGCGGGGCGTACCAGACATGGTGTTTACAGCCAATGCGGGCCTGGTATTGGGCGAGAATGTCGTGCTGAGCCGCTTCTATCACAAAGAACGGCAGGGCGAGGAACCCTTCTTCAAACAGTGGTTTCTGGAACAGGGCTACACCGTGCATGAGTTACCCAAAGATTTGCCATTTGAGGGTGCCGGGGATGCCTTACTCGATCGCGAAGGACGCTGGCTGTGGGCAGGCTACGGATTTCGCTCCGAATTAGATTCCCATCCGTACTTAGCTAAGTGGCTAGATATTGAAGTCCTATCGCTGCGGTTAATGGACGAACGCTTCTATCACCTCGATACTTGCTTCTGTCCGTTAACGGGTGGTTATCTGTTGTACTATCCCCCCGCCTTCGACTCTTACTCCAATCGCTTGATTGAGATGCGGGTACCAGAAGCCAAGCGGATTGCCGTCAGCGAAGCAGATGCCGTCAAGTTTGCTTGTAATGCTGTCAATGTAAATCAAACTGTCATTCTTAACAAAGCAACGGATGATCTGAGACAGCGGTTAGCGGCTGCCGGATTTGAAGTTGTTGAAACCCCCCTGACCGAATTTCTTAAGGCTGGGGGAGCCGCTAAGTGCTTAACTTTGCGAGTGACGGAACCCGTCCGGGCAGAAGTCCATGCGAGTGCCGCGATCGAGAGCCGAGTAGTACGCATGGAAGGCCACCTCCTCGATGCTGGCCTAATCAATCAAGCACTGGATCTGGTGGTGGAAGGGGGCGGTAGCTTCCAGGTACTCAATTTTAATCTAGGGGAACAACGGCAAAGCACCTCATCGGCAGAAGTGAAAGTGACCGCGCCATCCCATGAAGTGATGGAAACGATCGTGTCACAACTGATCGATTTGGGAGCCGTCGCCCGTCCGCAGGAAGTTTGCGATACCAATCTAGAAACCGTAACGCTGGCAGGTGTAGCTCCCGATGACTTCTATGTCACCACCATCTATCCCACTGAAGTCCGGGTGAAATGTGAATGGGTGAAAGTGCGCAATCAACGGATGGACGCCGCGATCGTTGTTCATGATTCCCCCACCGGAATTACCGCTGAATGTAAGCTCCTGCGGGATTTACAGGTTGGCGAACAGGTGATTGTCGGGATCGAAGGCATCCGAACTATTCGCAAGACCGAATCCCGTGAGCATCGCAATACCCAGGAATTCAGCTTCATGGGAGCTGGAGTTTCTAGCGAACGTCGGGTGGAACTAGTTGTCGAACAGATTGCTTGGGAACTCCGTCAAATTCGCGATCGCGGTGGCAAAGTTGTTGTCACGGCTGGCCCCGTCGTTATTCATACTGGTGGTGGCGAACATCTGGCCAAACTGATTCGCGATGGTTATGTCCAAGCACTTTTAGGCGGTAACGCGATCGCCGTGCATGACATTGAACAATCCATGATGGGAACCTCCCTCGGGGTCGATATGAAGCGGGGTGTCTCCGTCCGTGGTGGGCATCGTCATCACCTGAAAGTGATTAACACGATTCGGCGCTGTGGCACAATCGCGGATGCTGTCCATCAAGGCGTCCTCACCAGTGGCATCCTCTATGAATGTGTACAAAATCATGTGCCCTTCTCGTTAGCCGGTTCTATCCGAGATGACGGCCCGCTACCGGATACCCAAATGGATCTGTTACAAGCTCAGGCCGACTACTCTCGCTTAATTCAAGGAGCAGACCTGATCCTGATGTTGTCATCCATGTTGCATTCGATCGGGGTAGGTAACATGACTCCAGCAGGCGTGAAGATGGTTTGTGTAGACATTAACCCTGCGGTTGTGACGAAGTTAAGCGATCGGGGTTCCGTGGAATCCGTTGGCGTCGTGACAGATGTCGGCTTATTCCTGAGTCTAATGGTGCAACAGCTGGAAAAACTGACCAGCCCTTATCAGCTCGCGCAACTGGTTTAGTCCCATTTCCAACCAGTAATTGAGCAATAACCTCCCTCCATAGTGCTACTTACTATAGGCACTGTAGAGGGAGTTTTTATGACAATTTTCCGAGATTGGCATTGCCTAACTTGTTGTTATAGGTATAAAAATAGTTTTATATCACATAGTTTGTTGATCAAAATCACAGACTTTACTGCCTCCATGTAGTTCCTGAATATCACTATGGAAGACTTCACTTGCTTATATCTGGCCCTGGCTCAACAGTATGAACAGCCTCAGGAAACAAGTCAGCCAGCGCCACGACAGCACCTATCGCTAACCCACCCCACCCAACAGTGGCAGCCAGCCACCATCGTTGAAGACGATCGCGACCAACCGATCGCGCTGTATCCCACCCTATATCTCTAAATCAGAGATTCTGAATCGATTCAGGATGGCTGGCTAAATATTCACACTTTCACGCCTGAAACAGCCTACCCATCTGGTTGGCGTCGCAATAGGATAGCGGCTCTAGCAAAATTTTGGCCCCTAGCCGCAATGCCTAGAGTTCACCAGGGCTTTTTGTCACTGTCATTGACCGGAATGGAATAGGATTTCCACCCAACAGTGCTGCGTTCAGGTCACGCTTACACTACTCACTCGGCTGGGGCAGACTAATCACATAGCGATAGCCAGACTCCGGCGCTCCTTGAAGCGTAATGTAGCCACCATGTAATTCTGCTAATTGGCGGCTCAACAACAGAGCCAGATTCTTGCGGGGCACTTCACCATCATCCGTGGCAACAGATGCCGCACTTGCACGAGGTCGGGGTTCAGGGGCCTCATCTTCTATCGCCACGCGATAGAGATTATCACTTAAGTCCATCGCTCCTGTTTCCAGCGATCGATAGCTGTCGTAAAGAGAGGCTTCAGAAATTGGCGAGGCAGTGACTAAAGAGGGTTGAGGAACCACCTCAGTGTAGGGTAAGCCTTCTCCTAACCAGGGATGGGACACCCAAATTGCGATATTTAATGCTTGATCGCGCCGGGAGACATGCAGCCGTACAACGCTACCTGCTGTCGAAGACTGGATCACACTAAACACCAGGTGATAGAGCAACTGCCGAATTTTATCTTTATCTAATAGCCAAATTCGTCGTCCCGGTTCTACCGACAACCGAATTTGTTGCTCACGCCGTTGGGCAGCTTGTTCGAGGGTATTAATAGCTTGCTGGCATAGCATTTCTATATCAACCGAGCTTAAGTTCAACCGCTGGTCAATATCTTCAATCTCCGACAGCTCTAAAATTTCATTTACTAGTGACAGCAAGTACTGCCCACTATGGTGAATGATGTTGAGGTATTCTTTCTGCTTACTGGTTAGCGGCCCATAAATCTCGCGATTCAGCACACTAGCCATTCCCATCACTGACGTTAGCGGGGTGCGTAGTTCCTGGGTCAGCTGGCTCAGTAATTCTACTTTGAGTTGGGTGGCGGGTGAAAGTTCAGCAGCTACTCCACGATCGACCATCGGTAATGAGGCACTCTGTTGATGGAGAGTAGCCTGTTGCCGCTCAAACTCACTCATACTCCAGCGAGCCATCAGTTGCAAAAATTCAATCTCTTGATCGCTAAAACTCCGAGGATTCGTATCCATAACAGCGAGTGTCCCTAAGCAATAACTATTGGATGTGATCAATGGGACACCCAGGTAAGCTCGAATTCCATACTGATGCACCAACATACTGTTAGCAAAGGCAGGATGAGCTAACGTGTCAGAAATCACGAGAACCTGCTGGCTATCAACAACATGGGTACAAAATGTTTCCAAGCGAGGTAACTGCCGGGATGTAGCCAGCTCATTCATCAGTCCTAAGCGAGACAGCCCTATGGCCGATTTGAAGCGTTGTCGATCGGCATCCATCAGTCCCAGAATGCAGATCGGGACCCGCAAAAAATGTGCAGCCGTTTGTGTCGTTTCGTCAAACACCGGGAGGCTCTCGGCTTCCAAAAAGCCCAGTTCTACCATCACCCGTGCCCGTTGTTGTTCCCGTGCGGATACTGTCAAACCATCAAGGCGACAAAATAATCGATGATCTTGGCTGACCATGCCGATCCCTTACCCTCCGTGTGTCACCATCTGACTCTCATCATTCAACTACTGGCAATCAGGATGTGCGTGAAACTCTTATGCGTGAATACGAATGCCACAGTTCGATCGCTGATTGCAACAGATTAAGGTTTAAGAGTCTTTAACTATACAAAGCATTCCCTATTCCACAACCTGATCAACGTTTTAGGGCCAAGGGAGAATACGGATTTTTCTAGCTTTAAAAAGATACAGCTAGAAAAAATACGGAGGTCATACTCAGAAGTAGATGTATTTTTTACTACTTCCCTCAAAATCGATTCACGAACAGCCCCATTAAGGGCAGTAGGCCAGCCCAAAAGTTCTCAACAACAAAGTCGAGATGTTACCAATCACATCCCGACAAACAAATTAGAGCCAATCCTCTATAAACTCTGGTTTAGGCTGTCCAAGCCGGATGAGAGAGCAGAGAAGCAATGACTCGAACGCCACGCAACTGATTAGACAAGGGCAAGTGACCCGGAGGCGCCGTTAGATCCCAAGTAAACTCTTGAGGATAGCGAGTCCAGTTGTTCTCAGACTTCCAGCCAATCTTCGTCCAAAGTTTATCCCAGTTTTTACCAACACTGAGCCAGACTTCACGCTGCACCGAAAAACCAAATCGGCCCTCAGAATGAACTAACCACAGGGCATTGATCATTTGCAAATCGATCGCAGGCAATTGCTCCACCTCAGTGAAATAGATCCATTTGCGCTGAATGGCCGGAGTTCCAGCCAGCTCACAGAGCTTTTGTAGCGTAAGCTGATCAGCCGCTTGCCAATTTCGTTCCGCCAGCAGTTTTTGCAACGGGTGATAGTCAACCTGAGACGGCGATCTCAGAGGGATCACCCCTTCAGGAAAATGAGTTTGCAGAAATTCCTGCGTTTGGGACAGATTAGCATCCCATAAAATCTGGTATGCCTTGCCCATCACCAAATCTGGTTTTAGGAGGTTCTGGGGAGATGCTGTGCGATCGCTCGTTTCTGCCTGCCGCTCTAACAAAAACCCCATTAGCGTGGTAAGTCCTGTTTCCCCCTGATCGCCGACTTCAGCAAGCAATTGTAACTGGGTCTTTTCAGGAGCAGAGGCAAGTTTCTGGCGCAGCTCCATGAGGGCAGCAGAATCTGCCGAGGTGGATGCCGTGAGATTAGTGGAACTGTTCATTTCAAGCAGCTACAAGCAATAAATCAATCAGTTAATTCTCTGCACCTGCCAGGATACGGCGGATGATAGCGGAGGTAGAACTGGGAACCTCAATATTAATCAGTTCAATTCGTCCTCCATAGGATTGGACAATGGGAACTTCCGGCAGCGTGGCAATTTGATAGTCACCACCCTTGGCATACACTTCTGGCTGAAGTGCGGCGAGTAACTGCTTCGCTGTCGTTTCAGCAAAAACAACTACCCCATCAACGGGTTTCAAAGCGGCCAAAACTTCAGCTCTTTCAGTTTCGGGGACGATCGGACGCGGAGGAGATCCGGCGGATTGGGGCTTAATCGTGCGCACTGACTGGTCGCTGTTCAGTCCAACAACCAGTGCTCGCCCCAACTGCTTAGCCGCATGGAGATAGCGAACATGCCCCGCATGGATCAAGTCAAAACAGCCGTTAGTAAACACCAACGGCCTCCAGTGTTGGGGAGCAGCAGCGATCATCGCTTGGAGAGCTTCTAGGGTATAAACACCAGCAATCATGCCATTCAGGGTTTCAATCACAGGTCCAGGGTTAGGTTATGGTTGCCATGTCCCCTTATTTAGCATCCCATACTCGGTGACTCGACTTGAAGCAGGAATTAAGAAATCCCCCCTAAAGGCCGAAATTTAGCGATGGGTCTTGAGCGCATCAGCCTACTTCAGTTCCTGGGACGACTGTTCGGTAGGTGGTTTATATCCATGCTCGAAAGCAAACCGGACTAATTGGGAGCGATTTTCCAATTGCAGTTTACTGAGAATGTTACTGAGGTGAGTTTGCACAGTCCGGGGGCTGACAAACAAGCGATCGCCAATTTGCTTATTGGTATACCCCTGAATCACTTCCCAAAAGACTTTTTCTTCTGCTGGAGTCAATGGCAAGGTCATGGTTGGCAACATCGGAGTTTCCACCGTGGTATGCTCACTGACCCCCGATTTTTGCATTAATCGGACAATTTCCGAATGAATCCGCCGCGATCGTTCGAGCTGAGCCTCAATTTTGGCTAATAACTCTCTCGGTTCAAAGGGCTTAATTAAATAATCATCGGCACCCATCGAATGCCCCTGCACCCGATCTTCCACCTCACCACGACTGGATAGAAAGATGAACGGTACTAATTGCCCCATCCGAGTGGCTCGTAACCGACGGCAGAACTCAAACCCATCCATTTCCGGCATCACAACATCTGAAACCACCAAATCTGGCGGATCTTGTTCAAATACCGCTAGCGCTTCAACAGCTGAACCAATATCCTGCACTAAATAACCCCGTTTTTCTAAATAACGAGTCAAAGCCATCCGTAAGGTCGTGTCATCATCAACCACCAGAATCCGTTTCATCGAAGCTTCCATACAGAGAGTACAGCTTGGTACGGACGAACTCTTACCCTAAAAGGTTAGCATTCCGCACAATCACTCTAAAAAAGTCATTGTGACGATGCGATCCCATCCTTAAAGCTGATAGTTCACCCCTTCAATTCTAGAATTCCCAGTCTCCAGTGAACTTATGATGATTTTCAGGCTTAAATCTATGAAAAATCTATATAAACTTGGCCAGTTGATAGCGGAGATTGAGCCAGGTTAGCAACCGTAGATCGGTCGAATTCGGTCATTGTCACCTTAGCTTACCTCATTACACCGCCTCGATCGAGCCTGAGGCTAAAGACGGACGAACAATCGGCGCTAATTTGTCAGGTTCATAGCCGCCGACTCAATTCACAAACATTCAGTCAAATTTAAGTCTGGTTAAACCTTAAAGCGTAAGTTGATACCAGGGTAAATCGATTAGCAATTCCGAATTAGCGATAGTTTGGATGCGAAGCAATCCGCTCTTGGATCTGTTTCCTTTGGTAAACGAGCGATCGTAGATCGTGGGACAATTCGCTCATAAGGTACAGTCTATTCGTTTATGCTGGGATATTCTAACCAGGACGTAAGCAGTAGAGCCCCAGTCGATCGCGCAGTGATTCGCTCAATCTACTGCTGCACGTAGTTACCAGGAGTGATTGTTGATGACTTACGAAAAACTTTCCCCACCCACCACAGGTTCCCAAATTACCTTCAATCAGGGCGAACCTGTAGTGCCTGATAATCCGATTATTCCGTTTATTCGCGGGGATGGTACGGGAATTGATTTATGGCCGGCCTCCCAACGCGTATTTGATGCTGCCGTCGAAAAAGCTTATGGGGGGAAACGCCAAATTTCCTGGTTTAAGGTGTATGCCGGGGATGAAGCCTGTGAAAAATATGGTACCTACCAATACTTACCTCAAGACACCTTAGAGGCAATTAAAACTTATGGCGTTGCGATCAAAGGCCCCTTGACCACCCCGATCGGGGGCGGGATTCGATCGCTGAACGTCGCCCTCCGGCAAATTTTTGACCTTTATGCCTGTATTCGCCCCTGCCGTTACTATGCGGGGACACCCTCTCCCCACAAAACTCCCGAGAAGCTCGATGTGATTATTTATCGGGAAAATACCGAGGACATCTACTTAGGTATTGAGTGGCGGCAAGGCACAGAAATGTGCGATCGCCTGATCAAGCTACTAAATGAAGACTTGATTCCTGGCACTCCGGAGCATGGCAAAAAACAAATTCCGTTGGATGCTGGAATTGGCATCAAACCTATTAGTAAAACCGGATCGCAACGGTTAGTTCGACGGGCGATCAAACATGCCCTACGTCTGCCCAAAGCCAAACAAATGGTGACGTTGGTGCATAAAGGCAACATTATGAAGTACACCGAAGGGGCATTCCGGGATTGGGGCTACGAGTTAGCCACGACCGAGTTCCGAGCCGAGTGTGTGACTGAGCGAGAGTCCTGGATTCTCAGCAACAAGGAGAAACACCCCGATATTTCCCTAGAAGACAATGCCCGTCAGATTGAACCCGGTTACGATGCGCTGACCACAGAAAAGCAAGAAAAAATCTGTGCCGAAGTTAAACAGGTACTAGATAGCATCTGGGAGACTCACGGGAATGGGCAGTGGAAAGAAAAAATCATGGTCAACGATCGCATCGCTGACAGCATTTTCCAACAAATTCAAACCCGTCCAGATGAATACTCGATTTTGGCGACCATGAATTTGAACGGGGATTATTTGTCGGATGCCGCAGCGGCGATCGTCGGTGGTTTAGGTATGGGTCCCGGAGCGAATATTGGTGATGTCTGTGCCATCTTTGAAGCCACGCATGGGACAGCTCCAAAACATGCTGGACTCGATCGGGTCAATCCTGGTTCGTTAATTCTGTCAGGCGTGATGATGCTGGAATATTTGGGTTGGCAGGAAGCCGCAGATCTGATTACCAAAGGGATTGCAGCCGCCATTTCCAACCGGGAAGTGACCTATGACTTGGCCCGGCTGATGGAACCACCAGTTGAGCCACCCCTGAAGTGTTCTGAATTTGCCGAAGCAATTATCAAGCACTTTGACTAGCGATCGATTGAAGAGACGCAGGGCTGGCTTGTAGCGTCAAGTAGTCCTGCGTCTCTTATAGTCAGGCTAATGCACCGTTATAGGAGTACTGCTACACGTTAGGACAATCAAGCTTCTGCAAGCACTGTCATCCCTACTTTCCATTCTCAGCACTCAGCACTCAGCACTTTGCTATACCTGGCAAATCTGATACAGCTATACTGGCTAGTTAGCCCGCTGCTGCTTCCTTGCGGCGACGCATCCGCTTAGCTCCGGCCAAACCAGCTAGACCGAAAGCGGCACCAACCATAGTGGTAGGTTCAGGTACCGCTTCTGATGCCATCGCCACACCATCATTGCCACACTCTAGGAAGACATTGGAGAGGAAAGAGCCACTAGGCAATAGATTGCGGTTAATGCTAAATCCAAAGGTTTGTGAACCAGCATTGCTACCAAAGTTAAGGCCACTTAGTAAGCTGGCAGAGAGCAGGGTGACATCCCCAATGCGATTTCCAGAGCTGATCATATTGTTGATGGGCCCACTACCACCAAAGTAGTTTAGAACTTCTGTCTTAGTGGCTAGCCCTTGCGATCCCATGGTGTTTGTGCGATCGAAGCCAGCATTGTAATACTGGTTCAGGCTGGAATAGCCACTATTACTCGATGTCACACTCGTTGCCCGCGCATTCGCATAAACACCAACCGCTACAGGGGAATCATTGGTTCCGGCAAACCGTACTCCGAATAGACTCCCTTGAGCCTCATTAAAGCTTTTACCTGTAAAGTTAAAAAATAAATCTCCCCAACCAATATTGCCATCGGCCGCTCCAGCGTAGGAGGTGCCTGTAATCGCCATATTACTATTTAAGGCCACTTGCAATTCGTCGCCCACTACTCGCATGGCCATGCCACGAATATCAAAGACACTACCGCCAGAACCATCGCCGACAGCATCGTTACTATAAGACCAATCATTACTGAGACTAAAAGCGTGTGCGTCCTGGCCCAAAACAGGAATTAAACACAATGCCGCCGCTACACTGCCAATTAATGTTGCGAGTCTCGATCGTTGCATAGAACTTGCCCAGCTTAATCTAAGAGCTTGGTAACTTACTACACATTTATCCTGCCCATAGAGATAACCTAAACTGACAGGAATTAGTAAAGTTAAGGATAAAATATAGACTCAAAACAACAAGGATTTGCAGACAGCAATAAATAGCTCAAACTTATACAAAATCTAGATTTGACCGATCACTAATTGCAATTCTGTAGAAGTATATTTTTTGCGCTACTGTTACCAGCAACCCGTGATTTAGGTCACAGAGCAATCTTACTTAAATCACACTCAATCGAGTAAACAGATACTAAAACTCATAACCGAAGTGGCAGACTAAACTTATTCAGCCCAGCCATAAAACTGGTCAGTATCTAACAGAATCTCGCCATACTCGGGAATCCAAGCTAACCACTGATGCTCGGAATATTGACACAGTAACAACGCTTCATCAGCACTAAAGGGACTGAACGGTTTCAAAAGCTTGACCCAACCAGAAGGAGCGATCGCCGTTGGATCTAGATGTGCATCCTCATTCAGCGACTGCTCCAATAAGCGACGTTGCAGGTAGAGTTGAAATTCTGTTTCAAGTGTCATAATCGTCCATTCTCAGTATTCACATTCGACAGCAGGAGATGCTGAGAAAAGACTCATTCGCTTCTGAAGCCACTCCCTAGCGGAGAAACATCAGCCTGAAACAGACACTTCAGCTACAACTGTCGTCGAATTAGTTAAGGGGATCGAGCTACTACAAAAGTGATTATGTAGTATATGATACAGAATTTTTAGGGGAGATCAGCGTCTGCCAAATGACGGATTATGAAGCGCCGTTTCGCTGGGCTATAGCGATCGAGTGACGGCAAGGGAAAGTTACGTTAGACGATCGCAATAAATACTAAAATTTTTCATGTTATTACGTCAGAGGATTCTGAACTTATGCCTCTATCCGTTGGTGATACCGCTCCCAATTTCACAGTTAAAGATACGAATGGCAACACAGTCTCCCTGTCTGACTATGCTGGCAAGACGGTGGTGCTGTACTTCTACCCCAAAGATGACACCCCAGGTTGCACTAAGGAAGCGTGCAGTTTTCGGGATAACTATCAACAATACCTGGATAAGGGCATTCCAGTATTTGGAGTCAGCTTAGATGACGAAACTTCTCATCAAGCCTTTACCAGCAAGTTCAATCTGCCCTTCCCTCTGTTAGCTGACGTCAATGGCGAAATTACTAAAGCCTATGACGTCGAGGGCGAAATGAATGGCATGCGCTACGCCAAGCGTGTGACCTATGTGATTGGTGCTGATGGCAAAATTAGCCAGGTTTATACCACGGTTAATACCGAAACGCACGCGACCGATATTTTGGCCGCGATCGGGGCTTAGTCCATTAGCTAACAAAATCATTTGAAGATGAGGAGCAAGCGGCTCGAGTAGTCCTACGCTTGCTCTCTCCAGCCTTTGTCCTAATTAGATCGAGCTTGCAGGAAAAAATTGAGGTTCTGTAATGGTTGTGATCGCTCTGAAGTGAGATGACTAGAATAGGGCTTGATCGATAAAGCAGCGATCGGGCAACTTTGGGTACCATCACTGCGTCAGGTCATCAGGGTTAGTCATCCCAGCAGAGGAGCACGTTATGACAGACATACCAACACTATCTGATCTCCAAGGACAGGATTTCACTAATCTTGCGGTCAGCCCAGCCGCCGTCTCCTCTGTCCTGACTTACAATGCCCCCAAAGAGCTACTGTTAAATACGTTGACGGTTTTAAAGGGCAATTATGACACGCAGAAAATTGCCAAAGTCACGTTAGTGGCTGAAGACAAATATCCTTTGACTGTAGCGTTAGATCCTGGAACTAAAACCTGGTATGT
>DATNPU010000235.1:0-2876 GCA_036703105.1 Microcoleaceae cyanobacterium | reverse complement strand
GAGACAATGGCAAACGACGTTTGATTCTATTAGTGATGGCATGGGATTGCTCGATCGAGACGGTTGCTTTTTACGCTGTAATCAGGCGTTACTGAAGCTATTTGGTCAACCGATGCAGCTCATTTTAGGAGAACCTCATCAGCAGGTGATGGCGGCTCGTTTAGGGGCGGATGATACCCCCTTTGAACAGGTACGAACAACCCATATTTGTGAGAGTCGAGAAATTCAGGCTCAAGGACGCTGGTATAACATCACGATCGAGCCGGTACTGAACGAGCAGAATGTTCTGGTTGGGGCTGTTTATATTCTGAATGACATTACCGATCGCCGACGAGCTGAAGAAAATCGCTTGCTGTTATCTGCGATCGTGGAGTCGTCTCAAGATGCCATTGTTGGGTTTACGTTATATGGCACGATCGTCAGTTGGAATACCGGAGCCGAAAAGATTTTTGGCTATACGGCGGCGGAAATTAAGGGACAATCGATTTCTTTCCTAACAGCTCCCGATCGCCCTGGCGAATCGCTCCAGATTCTGGATACCATTCGGCGTGGCGAAAGTATTACTAACCTGGAAACAATTTGTTTCTGCAAGAATGGGCGCCCGATTGATGTTTCTATCACCGTTTCACCGATCAAAAGTAGTGATGAGCGGTTGGTTGGTATCTCTGCTACTGTGCGCGACATTACTGAACGCAAACAAGCAGAAGCGGAACGGGAAAAACTCTTGGCTTCGGAGCAAACGGCGCGGGAGCAGGCAGAAGCGGCCAATCGGATCAAAGATGAGTTCTTGGCGGTGTTATCCCATGAGTTACGATCGCCCCTCAATCCGATTCTCGGTTGGGCCAAGTTATTACAGAGCCGTCATTTTGATGAGGTCGCATTAAAGAAAGCGCTGGAAACGATCGAGCGTAATGCTAGCCTTCAGGCTCAACTGATTGAAGACTTACTCGATGTGTCGCGAATTATGCGGGGCAAACTGAGTCTCAATATGACTCCCGTGAATCTGGCGACGACCATCTTAGCGGCCTTAGAAACAGTGCGGTTAGCGGCAGAAGCAAAATCGATTCAAGTTTACACTAATCTCGATTCTGAACTGGGACAAGTGTTAGGCGATGCCGCTCGGTTGCAACAAATTGTGTGGAACCTGCTATCCAATGCGGTTAAGTTCACCCCAGAAGGCCGCCGGGTCGATATCCGGCTAGAACGCGTCGATTCCCATGCCCAACTGGTTGTTAGTGATACGGGTAAGGGGATTGACCCAGACTTTCTCCCCCATGTGTTTGATTATTTTCGGCAAGCAGATAGCACGACCACCCGCAGGTTTGGGGGGTTGGGGTTAGGGCTGGCGATCGTGCGTTATTTAGTCGAACTGCATGGTGGCACGGTTTGGGCTGAAAGCTTAGGGGAAGAACGGGGCGCAACATTTACAGTCAGATTGCCGCTGATTGAGGAGTCCTCCAAACTCCAGGCTGAACCCACCTCCTCCACGACCCATGCAGTAGCACCGGTATCACCCCTGGCCGGACTCCAGATTTTAGTGGTAGATGACGATTCGGATAGTCGTAACTTTTTCGCGTTTGCTTTAGAACAATATGGTGCGATCGTGACAGCAGTTGATTCTGCTAAAACGGCTCTACAACTTCTGCTCCAATCAGAGTTTGACCTGCTGCTCAGCGATATTGGTATGCCAGAGATGGATGGCTATACGCTATTACGGCAGATCCGGGCTTTAGAAACGCCCCCTAGAAAAGCGATTTTAGCGATCGCGTTAACGGCTTACGCGGGTGAGATTAACCAGCAACAAGCTCTTGCTGCCGGATTCCAGCGCCACATTGCTAAACCGGTGACGCCAGAAGAGTTGATTGATGAGATTGTGAATTTGATGAACTCCGGATAAATTTTTCGCTGATAAGCAATTAATCTGGTTGATGAGCTTTGCAGTGCGATAGCACTTAGTAATCAAACATACCCCACTGATTAAGCCCACATTCTTAGGGTAGAGTGAAGGCAGATTTGTCGCTTGAGGAGAACTTGTTATGGTGAGCCAACTCCCAAACTCGATCGCCCAACCTGCCTGGAAGCAACTGTTGAGCTGGATCGCTGACCCTCTGGGCTTTCAAGCCAAGTATAGCCAGCAATATGGCGACATTTTTACCATGCACCTGAGCGGATTAGGGCCGTATGTCTTGGTTGGTAATCCCCAGGCAATTCAAGAAATTTTTACTCAAGATGCCCGGTTTGATGTTGGTCGTGGCAATCATTTAGCCGAACCGTTAATCGGCAAAAACTCGCTGATGTTGATGGATGGCGATCGCCATCGTCGTGAACGCAAATTACTCATGCCACCGTTTCATGGCGAGCGATTGCAAGGGTATGCCAGCGAGATTAGTCGGATTGCGAATCAGGTAGCGAGTCAGTGGCCGATCAATCAACCGTTTATCATGCGGGCGGCCATGCAAAAAGTCAGCCTAGAAGTGATTCTGCAAATTGTCTTTGGGATCAGTGAAGGAGAACGCTATCAGCAACTCAAACCATTACTAACGAAATGGCTGGATATGACCGATTCTCCTCTGCGTTCCAGCATGTTATTTCTGCGGTTTTTGCAACGAGACTGGGGTGGGTTGTCGCCCTGGGCCTACATGCAACGCTGTCAGCGCCAGGTGCATGAGCTATTGCAAGCTGAAATTGATCAACGTCGATCGCAGCCAGAACCCCAGCGGACAGACATCCTCAACTTAATGATGGCTGTGCGAGATGAGGCCGGGCAAGCCCTGACGGATGCCGAGTTACGCGATGAACTGATCACACTACTGTTTGCTGGTCATGAAACGACGGCGACCACTTTAGCCTGGGCGTTTTATCAAATTCACCGTCAT
>DATNPU010000229.1:0-10143 GCA_036703105.1 Microcoleaceae cyanobacterium | reverse complement strand
TCTGTCGCCAGCGTAGCCAAGCACTGACGAGCATGGCCTGAATCCCCAAACTACCAACGAATAAACTCAGAAGTTGCAGTTCCACCATGACAGTTGCTCTAAAAGTCACTCTAGCGGCTGGTAGGTGATTCCAACAGTGACAAATAGCGCGAATATAGCAGTTCTACAAGAGTTTGAACGGTGTTTATGGAAAACTTTGGCAAGTATTTATGAACTAGCTGCAATCAGCAAATTGCTACATCAACCTGAGAAGTATTTGAACTTGTATTAATTATTCTCTAATCTACTCAGTATTCTGCGACTGATCCCAAAAAAGACTTAAAAAATCATCGCTTTCAGGTCTAGAAAGCACAAAATTATCGGTTTATATTATTGAGTTTTAGCAACAATCCTTAAATAAATTAACAGCCTGTTTAAGAATCAAATGATAAGGTTGAAATAATCAAGTGGATGAGGAAAGCAGTTCGTCTTTCTAGGGTTTGGCTCCGGTACACGTCTCAAAACTCACTGTTGCAGGCTTCAAGGAGTGTGTTCCTATGGTGATTGATTACATTGAAATTAAGCCAGGGACTCGCAATCATCACGGGTATTTCATTCAAGAAATACCTTATCGGTTAGTGGATATTGATCGGTCTGGTTGGGCGCTAATTTGCATGAATGATGTGGTTTGCTATTACGTCGATCCCGATAATTTAGAAGCAGCGGCTGAAAAAGCATTAGAAGTTTAGAGGTCGATGACTTGCTGAAGGAACATGGGAATAGGGTTGCCAGATGGCTGCTCGTCGGGGGTGGCCATCTTTTTTTATGGCTCTAACTTGATCAATATTTTTTGATAGGCTAAAGGACGACCTGTATAGATTCATCTAATAACAACCGATGAAAGATAAGTTCTTCCAGTGGTTAAATCTGGCGTTAATGGCCAATTTATTTTTTGTGTTATTGAGCTTTGTTTGGTTCGCGATCGCTGTTATAGGTCGGTCTACGGGAGTGCCCTTAGGTTTAGATATTTGGTACTCCCTTTGGACTCCGGTGATGCAACCCGCGATCGGTATTCTGATGGCTGGAGCCATTATTAGTGGAATCAGTAGCTGGGTCGCCAAACGCTTAGAATCCCGTTCTTCCGGTCTGTGAGCAAAAAAATCGTAAGGGCATATCCCCTATGCCCCTACTAAGCCATTGCTGGATCTAACGCTTATCCTAATTAATCGTTTTTGGGCATTAACCAGTCCGTCGTTTCTAGGGTCAGTTTCACTTCGGCTGTCCCCGTATTGACATATTCAATTTGCCGAATTGTGCAGGCATAGTCCCAACCTGTCGCATCCGTCACCACTTTGGCGATCGCCTGTTCTAGCGCCTTGGTATTGACTTCTTTGAGCTTATTTTCTAATTCCATTAGTCATTTCCTTACAACATTGGTAGGGTGGATAGCCATGCCGCTAACACACCCTACACTATTTCGTGATTTTGGCTAGAAATTGCCGTGATTTTCGTTGGCCGCTTTTAGGCGATCGAGGACAGTCGCCACTGGAACCGCGCCCAATTCACCGTCAGCCCGTGTCCGAATACTGAGGGCATTGCCTTCCACTTCCTTCGCCCCAACCACGGCCATCACCGGGATTTTATCTTTCTCCGCATTGCGGATCAGTTTACCGAGGCGATCGCCACTGGTATCGACCTCGGCTCGGATACCTAATGCCCGCATTTTGCTCACAACATCATTGGCATAGGCGAGGAACTCTTCACCCACGGGCAACAGGCGAACCTGAGTGGGAGCGAGCCAGAGCGGGAAATCACCCGCATATTCTTCGATCAAAATACCGATCAAGCGTTCCAAAGAGCCAAAGGGCGCTCGGTGAATCATCACCGGCCGCTTACGAGTGCCATCCTCGGCAACATATTCTAAATCGAACCGTTCTGGTAGGTTGTAGTCTACCTGTACCGTTCCTAGCTGCCATTCGCGATCGAGGACATCTTGGAAAATAAAGTCCAGTTTCGGTCCATAGAAGGCCGCCTCACCAACTCCCTCAAAAGAGGGTAGACCGAGGGTTTCGGCAGCACGACGAATGGCACCTTCGGCTTTTTCCCAGGCTTCATCTGAACCGATGTATTTGTCTAACTGGGGATCGCGGAAGCTGAGCCGCGCCCGGAAGTTCTTTAGTTGTAGGGCATTAAAGACCGCCAGAATCAGATCCACTACATTCAGGAATTCTTGTTCGAGTTGATCTGGGGTGACAAACAAGTGGGAATCGTCCACCGTAAAGCCCCGCACTCGGGTTAACCCGCCCAGTTCGCCAGACTGCTCATAGCGATACACCGTTCCAAATTCTGCTAAACGCATGGGCAGTTCCCGGTACGATCGCAGCTCACTCTTATAGATCTGAATATGGAACGGGCAGTTCATCGGCTTCAAGGCGAACCCTTGTTCTGCCAGCCGGGCGGCATCGTCCTCCGCCATCATCGGGAACATATCTTCTTTGTAGTTTTGCCAGTGCCCCGAGATTTTGAACAGATCCACCCGACCGATATGCGGAGTCACTACGGGTAAATAGCCCCGCTTGAGTTGTTCCTGTTTGAGAAAATCCTCTAGGAGCGATCGTAGTGTTGTTCCTTTCGGAGTCCATAACGGTAGGCCAGGCCCGACTGGATCGGCAAAAATGAACAGACCCAGTTCCTTACCTAACTTGCGGTGATCCCGTTTCAGGGCTTCTTCTTTGCGCCGCTTATACTCCGCTAACTGCTCCGGAGTTTCCCAGGCTGTACCGTAAATTCGTTGCAACTGGGCTTTGGTTTCATCACCCCGCCAGTAAGCCCCTGCCACGCTTTCTAAATCAAAGGCGCTGGCATTCAACTCAGCCGTATTCTCAACGTGTGGCCCCGCACATAAATCCCACCACTGCTCACCCAAATGATAAATCGTGATGGGTTCTTGCAAATCGGCCAGAATTTCTAGCTTATAGGGTTCGTTAATCGCTTGAATTCGGCGTTCAGCCTCTTCCCGGCTCACCTCTTCACGGGTCACGGGCAATTTGCGATTGATGATCTTAATCATCTCCTTCTTAATTGCCTTTAAGTCCTTTTCGGCAAACGGTTCTGGACTATCGAAATCATAATAGAAGCCATTTTCAATCCAGGGGCCGATCGTCACCTGAGCTTTGGGAAACAGCTTTTGCACAGCCATTGCCATGACATGGGATGTGGTGTGGCGAATCTTTTTCAAAGCTTCAGATTCGCTCGTCTTGGGCAAATGGATTTTTTCAGGCTGATTGGCTTCAGACATGGATCGTTAACACAAAATGATGAGGTCAAAAGTAGCGGCTTCATGAAGCTCTAGGCTCTATCTTAACCGTTTGCATTGCCCGACTTGATAGACCTCCTCGATCGAGCTTGCGGGAATTTTTCACCCATTCACACCATTTTTGTAAACTTGTGTAAGCAAAGATTAAGAAAACCGAAAGACGTTAAGATAACAAGATACAGGCGATACAGTAATTTCATTCTTGTCTAAGCCTGGATTGAGCCAATTTAAACAAACTCAATCCTACGCAAAACCAGGTCTGTTAGATTTTCAGGGTTGGTTAGAACCCTTAGAATTGAATTAGTGGCTCAGCCTAGACTTTTGCTCAAGCGAATAACTTAAACTGTTTTGATAATCAGGATTCGGCAATCTGGATTTTCGAGGAAAGCGCTATGATACTGCACCTGCTCTATATTCTTGCGTTTACCATTCTTGCGGTTTTGGCCATGGCCAATTTAATCCGCAACCTCATGACCCTAGGAATGGAATCGCAGCGTTCGTTTTCCTCGTCTAGACAAAGGGCCAATGGGGCCAGCGCTTACTCTGGTGGGCAGCCCTCAGTGCCTCACCCAGAATTTCTAGATGCCAGTGGGAATGTAATTAACGAACCTTTACTGGTGATGCGATCGATGACGGTAGAAGATGCACGAGAACAATTGGATGCGCTCTATGAGTCGTCGCCTGGATCCAGTACTCCAGGTTCTAATAACGAATCGCGGGAAGATAGTTAGTAGTCTGTAACGAGTGGTGCATGCCGGAACACCTGGATGAGAATCAGGTTCCCGAAGACTCTGAATCTACTTCAGAGTCAACCAAAGCGACAGCGTCTGAATCTACTCCTGAGCCGTCGCTTTCTGATCGTGTATTTGGGTTCTTCAGCAGTGCTGGCGATCGTGTCCGCAAGCTATTACCGATCGAACAAGCGGCTCAGACCGTGGTGCAGTGGTTTAGTGTCAGCGAAGACCAGGTCGCCGAAATTCTGGAAACGGTTCGAGCTAATTTACCCACTACAGAAGCATTATTGATTGGCAAACCCCAGGCTGGCAAAAGTTCGATCGTGCGGGGTTTGACTGGGGTTTCTGCCGAGATTGTGGGGCAGGGATTCCGACCGCATACGCAATATACCCAGCGATACGCTTACCCCACGGCTAATTTACCGTTATTGCTGTTTACCGATACCGTTGGCTTAGGAGATGGCCGACAGGATACCCAAGTTTTAATTCAAGAATTACTTCAAGAGTTAAAAACCGGCGATCGGGCGAGCGTCGTCCTACTGACCGTGAAGATTAACGACTTTGCCACCGATACGCTGCGACAAATTGCCCAACAACTGCACCAAAAATATCCCCAGGTTCCCTGTTTGTTGGTCGTTACCTGTTTGCATGAACTGTATCCTGCCAACGTCACCGATCATCCCAGCTATCCACCGGAATATCCTGATGTCACCCGTGCTTTCACAGAACTGCAACGAGGATTTGCGGGTTTATACGATCGGGCCGTATTAATTGATTTCACCTTAGAGGAAGATGGCTTTTCTCCTGTGTTCTATGGGCTGGAGGCATTGCGAGACGCCCTAGCCGATCTCTTACCGGAAGCCGAAGCCCAAACGATCCACCAGCTTTTAGATGACGGGATCGGAAGTCAGTTAGGTAATCTTTACCGGGATGCTGGACGCCGTTATATTCTGCCGTTTGCGGTGATGGCGGCAACCTTAGCGGCGGTTCCCCTACCATTTGCCACGATGCCTGTCCTGACGGCCTTACAGGTGGCAATGGTGGGCGCTTTAGGTCAACTCTATGGTCAAACCCTAACACCATCCCAAGCGGGAGGACTGGTCAGCGCGATCGCAGGTGGTTTTCTGGCTCAAGCGATCGGGCGAGAGTTGATTAAATTTATTCCTGGATTTGGTAGTGTAATTGCGGCGTCCTGGGCGGCGGCCTATACCTGGGCCTTAGGAGAAGGGGCCTGTGTCTATTTCGGTGATCTGATGGGGGGGAAAAAGCCTGACCCTGCTCGCATTCAACAGGTGATGCAAGAGGCTTTTCAGGTTGCCAAAGAGCGATTCAAGCGCAGTGGTAGCGCCGATCGTTAAGCCACTTTGAAGCGGGGATTGGCTCGGAGTTCACTCAGTTGAAAGGTTTGTACCCACTGAATCATAGCGTCAGGAATGGCATCATCCCGTTGCTTTAGGAGTAAAGCGGTGTAATACGCTCGTTGTTTCACGACAACTGCACAATATTCAGTGCCATAAATGGTGGCATGACGGAACCCTTCGAGCTGAAGAGATGACATTAGCAGCGATCGCAACCCTAAGGCTTGAAAAATCGTCTGTACCCAACTCATGTTGCTGCTATCCGCAGTCGTGAAATATTCTTTGGGCAGCCCGTTTAGATCAAAGATCGCTGCACCCACAATATCATCGGCATAGGACATAGCTGAGTCTGTAGCAGGTAAAGAAGTTTTCAACCCAGCATCAAAAAGGGAAGGCATTTGAGCGACTCACTGGATAACTAGTTAGGATAACTCGAAGTTGCAATCATGGGGAAGAGAGGTGTAGCAACTCATCATGTCTAATTTCAGCAATATTTATGTAGTAGTTTTTTAGTAACAAAATCCAGCTTTTAACTAAAGTTTGACTAAACACCCACCATTTAATCACCCTGATGCCTTTTAAACTTAATTTAAACAAAGGTCGTAACTCTTACGACCGTAGAATCGCTCAACTGATCGCTTATTGTTGATACTTAACAAAGCATCTTCAGTGGAAAAGCTGACTATAAGAAACTATCTTGATTAAAGTTAATTTCCAAATAACAACTTCTGTATGCTTTCAGCTCCCTATAATTGGAAGCATGGTCAACCCATTTTAGTTTTCCCCAATTCAGAAGAACTAGAGTCACACAGGATTTCACAACGGAAGCTTTTTTTGATCAATTACTCCCTACACTAGCTTTTTACAAGAACAATTGCTCAAAGCTCGTATTGTTAGGAGCACCATTTATATAAATAGACTCCAGTTGCAATCATCTCATTTACTGAAGAGATTGTTATCTTCCCCTAGATTGGTTTGATTGCACCAGCTTGGCAGTCTCGTAACCAGGCCCGAATTGCTAATGCAGTGATACTTTGGCTAGCATCTCGCAATGGGGTCAGGGGTTGGTTGTTACGGGGATAGTCGCCCTGGCGTGAAAATAATAAGGCTAGTTGCCAACCAGCTTTACTCGGTGAGAGAAAGAGCCAATGAAAGCTTTGCCATTCTTTGATACCCTGGTCCGTATATTGGCGTTCTAAGGTCGTGAAGAAGATCTGCTGAAGATTGGTATCCCCTGGACTGGCATACTCACTCACCCCGATCGGCAACGCCTCCAGATCCGGGGGACTGCTGGCGATCGTGTACAGATTTTCATCAGGTTGCTGTTTGCGGGGAGGAAGCCGCCGTTGCAACCGATTGATATAACCTGGTAAATCGCGCAACATTGTGGTCGCTAGTGGTTCCAGGGCGTTCGGGCAGGTATAACGCCGGGGTGGAGGGATGTAGCGAGAACGGCTGAGTAAGTTAGGGGACAAGAAGAAAGTGGGAGAAGTAGAAACAGGTGGAACCGATGGGCCGATCGCCCAGCTTGGGGCAGTAGTTACTAACCAAGACAGGGTCACACCACATAAAAAGTGGCATTGATGGCTGAGCAACTGGCTCGGTGAGACGGTCATATCACTGTTGCTAGTTCCTCACAAATTCGGGTAAAGGCCGCACCTGGATCAGCCGCAGCTGTAATCGGGCGACCAATCACCAGATAATTGGCTCCTGCCTGGCAGGCCGCCGCCGGGGTGAGGGTACGTTTTTGGTCACCCACCTCGGCCCAACTAGGGCGCACTCCCGGACAAACGAGTAAGAATTTATCCCCTAAGGTTTGTCGTAATTGAGCCACTTCTTGGGGTGAGCAGACCGCTCCAGTTAAGCCGCTCTCTTGGGCCAGCAAGGCCATGTGTAACGCATATTCCGGAAGTTCTAACGGAATTTTTAGGTCGAAAGCCAGCGATCGGGCATTCAAGCTCGTTAATACGGTAATCGCCAATAGATTAGGAGCTGGATAACCCATTTCCGCTGCTCCAGCGATCGCCGCTGTTTGTGCTGCTTCTAGAGCTGCCCGGCCAGCCGTAGCATGAACGGTTAATAAATCTACTCCGTAGCGTCCAGCGGCGCGGCAAGCCCCAGCCACAGTATTGGGGATGTCGTGGAACTTCAGATCCAAAAAAATTTGTTTTTGTCGAGCCTTCAATTCCGTCAAGATCCCAGAACCACTACTGACAAACAGTTCCAGTCCAACTTTCCAAAAGTTGACTTGGGGTAAGCGATCGAGCAACGCGATCGCTTGATCCGCAGTAGGAACATCGAGCGGCACAATAATTCGATTAGCAACAGACACGCCGATCACTGACTCCATAATTTGGCATCCTCAGTCTATAACCGCCCTGCCACACTGCCAACCAGCCGATTAAATATTAATGATCCGGGCAGAGACAGTTCACCTTAGACCTGGCTCACTTGTTCCGAGTCACTATCAGCATCCACAATCTCTCGCACCCGATAGATCGGTCGGCCCTGCGATTCGTGATAAGTGCGCATGACCAGTTCTGCTAACAGGCCAACACTGAATAGCTGAATGCCCCCTAAAAACAACACCACTCCTAAGGTCAGGAGGGGACGGTTAATTGTGGCACCGTAGGCGATCTTGATGCCTGTGAGATACAGCCCAATCCCAAACCCGATCGCTAGGGAGATAATGCCAAAGGAGCCAAACGCATGCATCGGTTTGGTCAAAAACTTGCGCATGAACCAAACGGTCAGCAGATCCATCACCACCCGGAAGGTACGCCCTAAACCATACTTACTCTTACCGTACTGGCGGGCATGGTGACGCACCGGAATTTCCGCAATCCTTGCCCCTTCAATAAAGGCTAAAGCGGGAAGAAAGCGATGCAACTCGCCATACAGTTTCATATCGGCGACGAGTTCGGCTCGATAGGCTTTGAGAGAGCAACCATAGTCATGCAGTTTGACACCTGTTACCTGACCAATCAGCCAATTTGCAATTTTTGAGGGAATTAAGCGGGTGAGGGTGGCATCCTGCCGATTTTTGCGCCAGCCGCTGACCAGGTCATAGTCTTCATCCAGTTTGGCCAGCAAGATAGGAATATCGGCTGGATCATTTTGTAAATCTCCGTCTAAGGTAACGATGACCAAACCTCTAGCATGACTGAATCCGGCTGCCATGGCAGCTGTTTGGCCATAGTTACGGCGCAAAATGACTCCTCTTAAGTCACTCCGGCTACTAGCCAGTTGCTTTAATAACTCCGTTGAGCCATCGGTTGAGCCATCATCCACACAAATAATTTCGTAGCTTAGTCCTTCGGCCTTTAAACAGCTGGCGATCGCCTCAATCAGCTTAGGCAGGCTGTCATATTCATTATGAATTGGCACAACAATAGAAACAGCAGGCACTAAGGATGGCACAGCCCAGAGTTGCCCTCGGTCAGAGTGGAGTGAAGTTGTCATCGTCCGGCGCAAAAAGGATAGGAGGACAGGTTGTGTGAGGAGGGCGCTTCCCTAGAAAGGTTGGCAGTAGTCATAGTTTCTGCATTCTACGATAGACTTCTCCCCAAAGTGGGGAGTTCCGGGGAAAAACCGATCGTTAAAATGCTAATTCGGGTTGGGGTTGGTAAGCGGCAACCACGCGTCCAGCTCCCCGAAATTGTTGCCAATAGGCCCGACCGATCGCGGTGGTTTCGTCCTCTATGTGGTCAATGGCGATTCCATTGTGTCCCTGATCTTTACCAGAACTATGAATATAGCGACCTTCGCCTAGATACAGACCCACATGAGTGGCTTTAGTGCGATTGACTGACCCAAAGAAAATCAAATCACCAGGTTGTAAATCGGCTAGCGCGATCGCTTGGGTAAATGCCTCTTGTTGGTACGCATCTCTCGGAATCCAAATTCCGACTGACGCGAATGCAGCTTGCATTAAGCCCGAGCAATCATAGTTCGGTGGGATGGTTCCACCCCAAAGGTAATGGTTAGGCTGAGCCATCGCGGCTTGAGTATAGGCAATCACTCGCGGAATTGCAGTACGAATTTCGGTTGCCGTTACCACTTGGGATTGATAAGGCAATTCTGCCACGGTCAATTGTTCCAGAACCTCAATCGGGAGCCAACCAGGATAGTCGTCTTCGCATAAACAAACGTGCACCACTTCCCGATCGTGCTCAGGCGATCGAATCGGTTCAGCCAGAATTCTCAGGTAGCGGCTGGCGGCAGCTTGAGTGGCTAACCGCTCTAGGGCCGGAGAATCATACAAATTCAAGGCTTGGCGACAGCGATACTGGGTTGAAGCCGGTAGAGTGGCGAATGGCACCATAACAAAATTAAGAATAGTAAACGAACCGCAATCAGCCAGGTGTTCCAGTGAATCATATCAATCCACGCTTTATTCCCCAATGTTGGCCTCAACGGAACTGAAATTCACCGAGATATTTTTGGCTAATTTCTCCGGATGAAGTTGAGGCAGCTCGGAATAAAGGGATGGTAGATGCACCCTGATTTCACCCCCGGCTTCTGGTCGGGGGTTTTATTATTTGGGGCCAGACCAGTTCATTCCTGTAATCCGATCGCATCACTAATTGTAGATAAGCCCCGCTCATCCAATTTCTGTAACAAGCCAGTGAGCAGTCGCCGCAGCATCCAGGGGCCTTCGTAAATCCATCCCGTATAAACCTGAAGTAGACTGGCTCCTGCCGTAATTTTTTCCCAGGCATCCTCTGCCGTAAAAATGCCACCCACCCCAATAATG
>DATNPU010000219.1:0-4046 GCA_036703105.1 Microcoleaceae cyanobacterium | reverse complement strand
TTTGGCCCAGCTTAATGCATCCGGCATCCCACCCGGTTTGTTGTGGGTTGGGATTGGGCTAGGAGCGATCGCCCTATATGCAGCACTCAGTGAGCGGGTAGTGGTTGATGCAGACGCTATTCGTGTTACATATCCCATCTGGGTACCCTCCCTGTTTCGCCGAGGTTGGTCACTCCCTTGGTCCGAGATTACTGCTCTCAAGCCGCGATCGACTGGGCAGGGTGGCTTGGTTTACTATTTTGTTAGTCGATCAGGACAGGCTTACCTATTACCGATGCGGGTCGCTGGATTTGCTCGTTTGGTGAACTTGGTCCAAGAACAGACTCAGATTGATATGACTGATGTGCGTCCACTGGCACAACCCTGGATGTATTTCATCTTGCTGGGACTGACGCTGTTCCTCCTCGCGATCGATGCCTGGACTATTGGTCTGGCTATCAACCACAGGTAATCGACGCTAGCATGACACAACGTATCGGGACGGGGGCAAACGGAGTTGAATTCGGAACCATTACAAATTCGGGCAGAGCGAGTCAGTTTATCTCCCCGCCTATTTACCTCAGCTCCCGCCGCAACTGATTTACCCGCCTATTACCTGTTAAAAGAAGTATCGTTTGGGGTCACAGCAGGTGACTTCATCGCGATCGTGGGTGCCTCTGGGTCGGGCAAAACTTCCTTATTACGGTTATTGAATCGGTTGAGTGAGCCGACCAGTGGAGGGTTGTATTGGCAAGGTCAGCCCTATTCCACCATTCCAGTACTGCAACTGCGGCAACACATCGTTCTGGTACTACAGGAATCGAAATTACTGGGAATGACGGTTCAGGAGGCACTGGCCTATCCCCTCCGGTTGCGAGGACTGTCGAAGCAAGCCATTCAGCAACGAATTGGCGAATGGAGCGATCGCCTGCGGATTCCTAGCAATTGGTGCGATCGCACCGAATTACAACTCTCGGTGGGTCAGCGGCAACTGGTGGCGATCGCCCGCGCATTAGTCACTCAACCGCCAGTGTTGCTGCTCGATGAACCGACTTCAGCGCTAGATGTTGGCCGCAGTGATAGTGTTCTATCGGTTCTGGCAGACCTAACGCGATCACACCAGCTAACGGTGATGATGGTGACGCATCAATTAGAGCTGGCCCAACAGTTTTGTACTCGATTGCTGCATCTCCAAGAAGGCATGGTGCAGCAAGATTGCCAGGCGGACACAGTGGATTGGGGTGGTTTACGCAGCAGCTTGATGCAAGCAGAACAGCAACAGCAAGAAGAGTGGGCATAAAAAAACTGCTGTTCCAAGGTCAACGCCTAGAACAGCAAGGTATGGAATATCTAGCGCATTCTCACGATCCCCGATCGGCGAACTTCAGATCGCTTCTTGATTTTTTTCGCCAGTCCGAATCCGAATAATCTGATCTACGGGAGTAATAAAGATCTTGCCATCGCCGATTTCACCCGTGCGAGCAGCAACGATGATTTTGTCAACCACCATATCGACTTGCTCGTCTTCCACGACAATTTCGATCTTAAGTTTTTGCAAAAATTCAACTGTATATTCTGAGCCACGATACCGCTCAGTCTGGCCTTTTTGCCGCCCAAACCCACGCACTTCCGACACTGTCATCCCAACAATGCCAGCATTAACGAGCGCGATTTTCACTTCGTCAAGTTTGAACGGGCGAATAATTGCCTCAACCTTTTTCAACTCCTACACTCCTTATTCTTATTGAATAATTCTGTTGTCTAGCATGACACTTTCTATCACCGTCTAGAGCGGGTGTTTTGTAACAAAAAGTACAATTTGCTAGCCAATGCTGACTTCATTCTGGTAGTTCCTGAACCGACTCTGCTATTTAGGTCAGCTTCGGGTAACTTAACCAACGATCGTTAGCGAGGAGGTAAGAGCGGACGGACAATCAGAAAGCCCGTGCCAAAGGCCGTCACAATAATGGTGCAGATGACCAATGCTAACCACCAAGCGCTAATTTCCGATGACTTGTCGGGGGGCGCACTATGCCGTAACTGCGGTTCTTGCTCCGTTAGTCGCTTTTCAACCGAGGGTTCGGGTAAGGGGTTGGCTTTGGGTTTAGCAGCTTTCTGCCGGGGTGATGATTGAATGATGGTCGCCGAGGGCAGATCAAAGATTGCTTCCAGGTTGGTTAGAGTAGCATCGATCGGCGCGATCGCGCTCTCATTCTGGTAGCCATCAGCCACTTGCCGCAATCGTAGGGAAGACTGAACTACTCGCTCAATCTCTAGCCGCAGTTGTTGATTTTGTTGCATTAACTGCTGGTTGTCAGTTTGCAAAGTTTTCAGCATTCCTTGAGCAGTCTGCAATTCAGTCATCACTTCGCGGTACAGCGAGATCGGCACAGAGGGAGAATGCGCTACCGTCGTTGGCATCGGGGCGACAGCGGGTGGTTTCGTAGCTGGTTTGGAGTTGGCGTTCACGTTGGCCATAAGTTTCTACAGGTTGCTTAAACAGAAATTGGAAAATTACGCCACCAGAATAGCCGCAATTAGAATAATCGCCGCAGAATTTGTCAAGTAATTTTTTAAAAACTGTCAAAGCCAGCCTTCATGAGACTTAGTAGGCAACCGACGGGTAATCTTACTCACGGTTGCGATCGTAGGGTAACACCATAAAAGTGTATACAGGGTAAGATGCCTCTGTAAGCAGTGATTTAGATCAACAGCAGCTTGCTACACAAATCACCCACCTAGGTGAACCCATTTGAGGAGGTAGACAAGGATAGACACCACTTAGGCTGATAGTGTTGGGATCAATGGCTAGATTATGTGCTCGTTGGCTGATAGAAGAATCTCTGTACCCGACATGTCGATCGGGGTTCAATGCGGCAAACCACTACTGAAATTGGGTTGTACCGGTAAAGATGTGCTTGAGTTACAAAAACTGCTGGCTCACTGGCAGATGTATCCCAATTCGCTGACTGGCGTGTTTGATGCCACGCTAGAAGCCGCTGTCAAATCATTTCAACGTAAAGTTTTCTTAAAAGAAACAGGTGTGGTCGATCGCACGACATGGCAAGCCCTATATCAAGGGGCACCGATCGATATGCCGGTGTTACAACAAGGCTGTGCTGGGGAAGCCGTGAAGTTGTTGCAAAATACTTTGACGATAACCAAAGATTACTTTGGCGCGATCGATGGTAGTTTTGGGCCAAAGACTGAGCAAGCCGTGCGGAGTTTTCAGCGCCGGAAAGGACTAATTTCAGATGGCATTGTTAGTCACTGTACCTGGCGCACCTTAGGCAAAACTCGTTACTAATTGTAAGGAATAGGTGCAGCAGCGCTTGAAGCTACACCGTAGGGTGCAGATTGCAAAACTGAATCAATGCTGTTTAAATTCCAGCCAGGTCTGCACATGGCAATGTATTTCTCTCGTACTGGTCGGTTCAATTGGATGGTGGGATGTCTATTGGTAGCACTAGTAGGCTGCACAACTCCCACACATCAATCGCAGCAAGTAGAACCCGACTCATCTTCCCTAACACTGACTCAACCGGTAGCCGCCACTAAAGCAGCGGCGACTGTAACCGAAATTCGGCAACCCCCTGTCTTCATTCGACCACCGAATACCTCCCAGGAAGCTCCGGCTCAGGTTGGCACCCCACTGGCGATCGGAGGACGGATTCGGACAGGTCAGAAAGCCTTAGCTCAGGTTAATCTGGCCAATGGTTTAGCCTTTCGGTTAAGCGAAAATTCAGTACTGACTCTGCAACCCGATCAACGGCTGAATCTAGAAGCAGGCGATATGATTACCTGGGTACAGCCAGGGAAAAAAATTCCTACGGAAATTGTGACGCCGATCGGGGTAGCAGGCATTCGGGGCACAACTGTGTTTGTCAAAATTCCGACTGATTTAAGCGAAGGGATTCTTTTCTTTGCCTGGGAAGGTACGGTTTCGGTACGTTTACCAGGCCAAACTGAAGAAATTCTGCTCAAAACCGCTGAAGAAGTTCGAATTCGACCGGGCGATCGCGATATCAACCAGATTCGGCAACGAGTCCGACGACTACCGCGATCAG
>DATNPU010000192.1:0-24539 GCA_036703105.1 Microcoleaceae cyanobacterium | reverse complement strand
TAGTTGCACATCAACAGATTCCCAAAATTCTCCCTCGCCTACGTCACCCTCATCTCAAGCTGGTAGTCCACCTTCTAGCCCAGCCCCCAGTACCCCACTGCTGGCCACAGGGCAACCAAATCCGGCCACGAACGCACAAATTCAAACCTACATCAATCAATTAACCACGCAGGGCTTTACGGCTAACAATCAGGGAGTCTGGATCCAAACCGATACGAACCTTTTAGCCAACCATCAAGGCTCAGTGCCTCTATCAGCCGCTTCGTTAACTAAAGTGGCTACATCCTTAGCGGCTCTACATACCTTAACTCCCAACTATCGCTTCATCACCGAAATTAGCACCACTGGCACAGTGCAGAATGGCGTATTGAATGGGGATTTGGTCATTCAAGGGGGAGAAGATCCATTTTTTGTGTGGGAAGAAGCGATCGCGGTAGGAAATGCCTTGAACCAACTGAAGATTCGTCGGGTTACCGGAAATCTGATTATTGTAGGCAAATTCTACATGAACTTTGAATTTGATCCGATCAAATCCGGAGCGTTATTTAAGCAAGGGATTAATGCGGCCAGTTGGCCTGGAGACGCCACAAGCCAATATCAAACCTTACCTCCCGGAACCCCTAAGCCCCAAGTGACGATCGCAGGTAATGTAACCCGGCTAGCCACCAAACCGGCTACGGCCAAACCTCTATTACGCCATTCCTCGTTACCGTTAGCGGAATTACTCAAGAAAATGAACCGCTATAGTAACAATGCAATGGCAGAAATGATTGCGAATGCTGTCGGTGGAGCGCAGGCCGTCGCCCAAAAGGTTGTGTCTATCACTGGCGTTCCGGCAACTGCTGTGCAATTAGTCAATGGGTCAGGCTTAAGTGTCGAGAACCGGATCTCTCCTCAGACCGTCTGTGCCATGTTTCGGGCTATCAACCGTTATCTTCAACCCTATGAAATGACGATCGCGGATATCTTTACGCAAGTGGGGCAAGACGAAGGAATCCTGGATCAACGCCCACTTCCGACCCAAGCCGTAGTCAAATCTGGCAGCCTGGATGCTGTTAGCGCGTTAGCTGGGGCATTACCAACCGAAAAACAAGGGGTAGTTTGGTTTGTGATTATGAATGGAGGCATCAATCTGGAAGGATTTCGGGCTAGTCAAGAAACGTTATTGCAACAACTCATGAACCAATGGGGTACAGCTCGATCGTTGCCATCAATTCTCACACCAAATCCAGCGCGGGCAAAGCTCACAACTCAAATTGAGATACTCCAGTAATTCATGATTCTGTTGACTCTAGTAACGCCGTGAACCCCTAACAGCCTAGCCAATCTGGTATGAATACCCAGTTTTCTCCTTACCAACCCCCTTACACCACTTTAGAAAAATTACGTCGTTACGGCGCGATTCTCCAAGCGGCTCTTGGGGCATTTAGGGTAACGATCGGGTCAAAGGTCTTTCACCAATCAGAAACGGCGTTTGGGGCTTCGGTAGAAGTCACCGATCGCTGCAATGCTGGTTGCCACTATTGCTATGTTTACAACCCTGACTGGGATCAAAAGCAACGTCTCCAAGGGTATTTAGAACTTTCTCCTTCGGAACATCGGCACCAGGAAGCTAAGGTGTTGCAGACGTTGGAGGCACTTAAGCGCCGAGGTATTGTTCAAGTCACCGTCGTAGGTGGTGAAACGGCTTTAGCACCCAAAGCCGTACAACGAGCGGCCGAATTGTTTCCGATCGTCTGGGTAGTGACAAACGGAGCAGCCAAGTTACCGACCCTACCGCGATCAGCATCAATTTTTGTCAGTATTGATGGCCCACCAGACTATCACAATCGAGCGAGAGATCCTCTCGGTTTTTTCGCAGAGCATCGCTATGGTGAGCTGGCTGGAATGAGTGCCGCCATTGTTCGCAATATTAATCACTCCGAACGAGGCGCATTTGCTCACATTACCTTAACCAAACCAACAGTATCTCGATTCCCCGAAACTGTAGATTGGTTAGTGCGAGATGTTAAAAAACTGCGGGGCATTGTAGTATCTGGAGCCGCAACTAAAGAGAAGACCGACCCAATTGCCTTGACGATCGCCGATCGCCAATTAATCCATCAAATGATTAATGATGCTGCCGATCGCTATGGTTGGGAATTATTTCCGTTTAACCAACCTAAAGTCAATGAATTCTTATTTACCGAACCACACATCATCTACAACGCTGTTCACTGCACCGTAGCCAGACGAGTAAAAAGTTTAGATTTTAATGGCGATGTCGTCGGCAAGTGCGTTTTACGAGATGAAACACTATGCGAAACTTGTGTTTGCAATATCACTGGATTAATGCGAGCCGCAGCTCAATTCGATTTAGCCACCTTACAAGGGATCATTCGCTCATCGTTTGGCTAAAATGACAACACCGACTATCACTTCTTTGCTCACACTAAACCTTAAAGGAGGCCGCGATCGCGACCTCCTTACCGTTAACTCAACAATTTAGCCAGCTCAGCTCTTAATGTAAACAGACCAGCTTGGATCAGCGGACGGCAGGGCAGCAATGTCACTATAATTAACACCATTCATCCGCCAAAGGCCACTTGAACCCAGGGTTAAGTGTCGCCAGAAGATCTCTAGCTTGCCATCTCCCTCAATGTCAATCAGGCCCTGAACCCGCCAACCGTCACCGGCCTTGGGCAAACCTAGGTAACCTCCTGGTGCTACGGCACTATTATCCATTTGCCAGATCCCCAGATCGCCAGTATTGGTACTATTCCAGAGGATATCCAGGTCACCATCACCATCCAAGTCAGCAACATCCGCGATCGACCAAAGAGTGCTTGCCGTCGGTAGCGCAGTCATAGAACCGAAAGAGGCGTTATTGAGATTCCAGATCCCAACGGCACCACTGACTCTGTTGCGCCAGAGAATATCTAGGTCACCATCACGGTCAAAGTCACCTACCTCAGCAACTTCCCAGCTGATGGCTGCTTTACCGATCGCCGATAGGCCCTGGATACTTGTGCCATTCATCAACCAGATTCCATTATCTCCGGTCACAGTATTGCGCCAGAACAGATCAACTTTGTTGTCTCCATCAAAGTCACCCACTTTCTCAAGGCGCCAGTTAGTTGCTACTGAACCTAAATCAACGAGGGAGCTAATACCACCGGCCTGATTCATTAACCAAATCCCTGTTTGTGATGTGACGGTATTGTGCCAGATGAAATCATCAACACCGTCATCATTCAAATCACCCGTTGCCTCCATCCGCCAATCTGAGCTAACGCTTCCCATTGAGACAGTGCCAAGCAGAGAAGAGGAAGTACCATTCATGAACCAAAGGCCAATGTTACCTGTGGGACTGTTACGCCAAAAACTATCGACCTTGCCATCCAGGTTAATGTCAATGCCATTACCATCATCATCACCGATAATCCCCAATGCTGTACCGTTCGCGATCGTGGCAGTACCCGACACCAATGCCAGGTTGACCTGGAAGTTTTCAGTGGCTTCCAATTTACTGTCTCCATTCACTGTCACAGTGAATGTTTTAGTCAATGGATCACCAGGGTTAAAGGTCAAAGTCCCATTAGCAGTCACATAATCATTATCTGAGACTTTAGCTGTTCCATCGGTAGTACCATAACCAATGGTAATGGGTTGGTTAGAAGCCTTGGACAAAGTAACTGTAAACGTATAAGCCTTAGTACCACGAGTCCCTTCACTATGGCTTACATTGCTGATGCTAACAGCAGGTGGTTGTGGAGTGACGGGCAAATTAATCGTAGTATTTGCAGTCAACGATCCACCCGTTCCTCCAGTCCCGTTGTCGTTAATGATGACATTGAGAGTTTGTGCCGTTAGCGAGTTGGCAGCAGTGGTATATTTCAGGCTACCAGCGGTGATGAAGGCGTTAATTGCAGTAAGAGTACCACTCAAAGTCAGGCTAGTTGCTGTTCCACCGACAGTGACACCGCTTCCAGATGTCGCCGTCAGAGTTCCTACAGGAATGCTGAAGGTAGCCGTCAGACTTCCTGTACCCGCATCAACATCATTGAAAGTAATCCCAGTGATGGATGTGGCGGTATTTTCAGTAACCGCAATACTAACAGGAGCATTGAGTGTAGGAGCATCATTGACTCCAGTGATTAATGCCGTAGAGTTACTAAAGACAGATTCAGTGGTTCCCTGCCCATCAGTGTAAGAGATTCGTGCTCGTAACTGTTTGCCAACCTGAGCGTCATCTGGGGTGAAGCTAGCGTTAGTGGCTCCCGTAACGTTTGTCCAAGTCACACCATCAGTAGATTCCTGCCATTGGTAGCTGAACGTTCCTAACCCATCACCATCACTCAGTCCGCTAGTATCTACTGAGAGTGCCTGATTTTCCTGACCTGTACCTGTGATAATGATGGTGCCTGTAGGAGCATCATTAATGTTGGAAACGGAAGTTGCGGTAGCAGTGCTGAAGACAGATTCAGTGGTTCCCTGCCCATCGGTGTACGAAACCTGCACTCGCAGGCGTTGACCCACCTGAGCATCACCCAGAGTGAAGTTAACATTGGTGGCTCCCGTAACATTGGTCCAGTTCACACCATCACTAGACTGCTGCCACTGGTAGCTGAACGTTCCTAACCCATCGCCATCACTCAGTCCACTTGTGTCTGCTGTGAGAGTTTGGTTCTCTTGCACAGTACCCGTGATAGAGATATTGCCTGTGGGCGTATCATTCACGTTAGTCACTGCCGTTGCCGTAGCAGTGCTAAATAGTGGACCTTCAGCAGTTCCCTGCCCATCAGTGTAAGAAACCTGCACTCGTAGGCGCTGACCCACCTGAGCATCACCTGGCGTGAAGTTAACGTTGGTGGCTCCCGTAACGTTTGTCCAGTTCACACCATCACTAGACTGCTGCCACTGGTAGCTGAACGCTCCCAACCCATCGCCATCACTTAGTCCACTCGTGTCTGCCGTGAGCGTTTGGTTTTCTTGAACGGTACCCGTAACGGAAATATTGCCTGTTGGCGCATCATTGATGTTGGTCACGGCCGTTGCCGTAGCGGTGCTGAAGACAGATTCAGTACTTCCCTGCCCATCAGTGTAAGAAACCTGCACTCGCAGGCGTTGACCCACCTGAGCATCCCCTGGGGTAAAGTTAACGTTGGTGGCTCCCATGACGTTTGTCCAGGTCACGCCATCAGTAGACTGCTGCCACTGGTAGCTGAACGTTCCCAACCCATCACCATCACTCAATCCGCTCGTGTCTACCGTGAGTGGCTGATTTTCCTCAACCGTACCCGTGATGGTAACAGCACCCGTTGGAAGGCTATTAGCTCTGATGCTTAGAGTGGTGTTTACCACAGAACTATTTAATATTCCATCGTTAGCGACAAAACTGATGGTACGGTCAGTCGTATCTGGAGATACTGCCGTATTGTTGTAGGTAATAGTTTGTAGCACCTGTTGATAATGGGCAATAGTATCGGTTCCGCTGAGGGTTAGAACTCCTGTTGTTGGGTTATAGTTGGCAGCAATATTTGTACCTATTGTGTTAGCTGCTAAAATCTCAGATGCACCATTCAGCAGATTAGTGATAGTTACTGTTGCAGATGAAAGATTGGTACTGTCTGCATCCATTAAAGTTAGGCCAGTACTATCAACAATGGATACAGCACCTTGACCAGATAGGAATGTCCCACTGTAATTATTACCAGCAACACTGCCATTGAGATCTAAAACTGGTTTGGCTGGAGGATTACCATACTTTAAGGTAGTCGTTGCAGCTGGGCTGTTATTTGTACCATCGTTAACTACAAATGAGATCAAGCGATCGCGGGTATCTGGAGAAGCAGCAGTATTTCTATAAGTGATACTGCGTAGAACCTGCTGATAGTTCGCAACTGTATCTGAACCAGATAATGTCAGCACTCCTGTTGAAGTGTTATAGCTAACTACGATGCTAGTTCCAGTTGTGTCTGCCGCTAAAACTTCAAAAGCTCCATTCCGAAGATTAGTAATAGTCACTGATGCAGCCGACAGATTAGTATTGTCTGGATCAGTCAAGGTAAGGTTTGTACTATCAACTATTCCAACAGCAGAGCCACCTGTAGGGAAGAAAGTTGTGTAGTTAATGCCAGGTGCTCCTCCTCCATTTAGATCAAGCAGAGGAGCGTTAATTCCTATGGTAGATGTTGCAGTTGGACTTGTATTAGCACCATCACTGACTACAAAAGTAACAGTGCGATTAGCTGTATTTGGGCTGACTGCTGTATTGTTATAGGTAACAGTCCGAAGTACCTGTTGATAGTTACTAACTGTATCAAGGCCACTTAAAGTTAAAACACCTGTGTTGGAGTCATAATTAGCACTGATATTAGTACCAGCTGTCAATGCAGATAAAACTTCAGAGGCACCATCAGGGTGATTAGTGAGAGTGATAGTTGCAGAAGCCAGATTAGTACTGTCTGGATCAGCTAAGCTGAGGTTGGCACCATCAACAATAGAAACAGGGCCTCCTCCAGGGGCGAAACCAGTGCGATAATCAACTCCACTAGTTGCCTGACTCTGATCACCGTTAAGATCCAGTGATGGTGTATTACCTGTAAGTAGTATAGCTCTACCTGTACCGACAAAAGGTGATATTGAGTCTCGAGAAATTACTAATAGGTTACTACCTTGAGTACCCGCTGCTTTAATGCCAATCGTTGCGCTACCAATTTCATCAACAGCTGTACCTAAGATACTCATATCCGGATAGTTGAAAATGATATTACCATTTGACGATCCAGTATTTAGCTGTAAAATTGCTTGAAACGTAGCGTCACCAGAACTTGGGGCACTAAAGTGGGGAACTGCACTCCATTCAATAACTAATTGGTCATTAGTACCATCGCTATTCAAATCACGGAACTGATATAAAATGCTTCCACCATTGGTGGCTAACCAATCGTCCCAAGCAACGCCAATAGCAGCTTGAGAGGGCGTTGACGTAAAGTCAGTGTTTGTCCAAATATTAGTGCCGCTACCAAATGTAATCAATCCATTGACACTGACAAATAGCTGATTTGCCCCTGTATAATCTTGACCAAAGAAGCGGAAGCTACTTGTTCCAAGATTGATTGCTACCGGGGCTGGATCATCACCAGCGAGACCTGTATTAAGTACTCCAGGAGCACCTGCTACCAGATCAATAGATTGCAGAGGTGTAGAGGCAGCTATATACCCCCCACTAGGGCCAATCGGCAGAATTGATTGATAAGATTCCAGCAAACTTGACTGAAATGCTAGTCCAGATTCAATACTTCCAGTATTAACCTCTAAAGTCCAATCACCACCTTGACTGGCATTACCTGTTAAGTCGTTAGATGCGGCAACATCGGCTCCACTTAATTGGCTGAGGATTTGGACGAATGCCTGACCCAGTTCTCCTTGGGCGACATTACAGCCGTATAGCAAAATGTCAGCATCATCGGTTAAAGCCTGACTCCAAGATTGGATTTGCTCTGCATACCCTGGTAGGGTAGAAAGGTTAAATAGGCCATTAGCGAAATCTAAGCCACCTGCTTCACCATGAGAAACGATGTGGATGCTGGAAATTCCTTCTCGCCCCAATAAGGTATTCGTAATTTGGGAAACCGCATCCTGAGCCGAATTGAGAAGATGAACTTCAGTTCCAGCAACAGCTCCAGCAATTAGGCTCTGATAATCTGCAACGGTTGAGTCAATGAAGAGGAGTGAGGAGCGGGGAGCTAGAAATGAGGAGGATGTGGTTGTAAGAACGGTATTCTGCGCTAAAGCATCTGTAGGGGTGGAAGTAGCATCAGAAGAAGTAAGCGTAGACTGTAACTGAGAGAGGGAAGGAGTCAAATCCATGATCAGGGCACCGGAAAGAACAATAGCGAGCTAGGAAATCACAAAAATTTCCAGGTGAGAGCAGCACTAACCCCAATAGAGTTAGGCTTGGTAGACGAGCACAATTTCTAAAAGCTTTTGTCTAAAAGCTCTCAGCTTTCTGGAGAGCCTTTAGGTTTTTCGAGTAGTTGAGGGCAGTAAACTGAACGGGGAATAACAAGAAAAACAGCTGAAAGATTTAACAGACAAAAGTTATAGCCATTTTTGTTAAGTCAGCAAAAAGCTTACCAAATGAGGTCATCAAAGTTTTTGCTTTATTTCCCGGTGGCTCTATCAACTCGGAGACATCAGCATCAGAAATCCAACATACTTACTAGATATGTATGTAGTGTTGCTTCTGTTATTATTTTCCCGAAAATCTAATAATCATATCTGGAAATTACGGAGAAAATCTACCAATATTTCTCTGCGACAGTAAAAATACTGAGATTGTTGAGCTTATAGCCCTATACGATCGCTGTTATGAACAAACTTTAAGTGCAAACTGAATCGCCGGGTTATTAAACAAAGTCACTCTCAGCAGCACTATCAAAACTTGATGCAAACAGATTATCACTTAGATTGTTTATCATAAACACCTTTCTAAAGCAGTTTAGAGACACTCCTAATGAATATAGATAGGCAAGAATCGCTTTAGAGCATGATCGAGATCGCGACTTACCTGAGCTGGATAAGTTAGAGGCTTCAATGGACGGTATTCAGCAGACCCCATTGCCAAGGTGGCCCTCCCTTGAG
Organism: Microcoleaceae cyanobacterium; assembly: GCA_036703105.1. Taxonomy (GTDB): domain Bacteria; phylum Cyanobacteriota; class Cyanobacteriia; order Leptolyngbyales; family Leptolyngbyaceae; genus Pantanalinema. The sequence continues at coordinate 15,911 of DATNPU010000192.1, read as the reverse complement.
AGAACGATCGCAACTCAGTAGCGCAACCAAACAGCTCCAGCAATGGTCAAGCCCAGGGGGTGAAGAAAAATTGTAACGGAATATTGATTATTTTTTCATGGCAATTTTACTGCGATCGAGGGTTTTTGCCATTTTTTTGATCAAAATGTGTGTTTTTGAAACCACACAATGTTAATATCGTTAAGTGGTTACGCCAGTTCGCTTAAGTGCCCCAAATGGTTACGCTAAAGGGGTTGCAGCAACTGGAAAATCCATCTCTAGGCATTAGTGCCTAAGTTTTGGAGAGATGGCCGAGTGGTTGAAGGCGCAGCACTGGAAATGCTGTTTACTCGTAAGGGTAACGAGGGTTCGAATCCCTCTCTCTCCGTTCTCCTGGCATATACAAGCTCGGACTTCCTGCAAGTCCACAACGCCCTTTTGCCTTAACATTATTGGCTAAGGATGAGGAGGCGTTAAGGCAAGTTGCCTTGAAACATCCGCTAGGGTTTTCGAGGTAATTCGCTCTTCGGCCAGTAAGTGGTTGAGATCTTGCAGCATCGATCGCATTCCAGTACCAGGTTTTTGTAATAACGAAGATAGGCTGGCTAGATCTCCTTGAGCTAGGGCTGGCCGGACTGCATCTGTGACTAGTAACAGATCAAAAATGGCGCTATATCGGTACTGTCCATTTAAGGTGGGGACAAGGTGTTGAGCCAGTACTGCTTGCAAGGTGGGAGCTAGGCGCGATCGAATAAATTCCTGCTCAGTGGAGCTGTAGAGGCTGAATAGCTCGTGTAGTGCTGCAAGTGCCCGTTCTGCTGACATACAGGCTAAAACTAAATTTCCTGAGCGTGCGGCTTGTAAAGCTAAATCCACTGTTGGTCGATCGCTTAATTGACTCACGACAATCACATCACTGTCGCTCTGCATCGCTTGCTGAATCGCTTGGGCAGCGCTCGTTACATGAGTGCCAATCACCCATTGATCAACTAAAGCTTGATGTTTCGGGTACACATAGCCTGCTGTCTCGTCGATCGCCACAATATGCCGCAGCGAAATCTGATTAATGTAATTCGTTAAGGCCGCCAATGTTGTTGTTTTACCACTGCCTGTGACCCCAGCAACGATGACCAAGCCTTGATCCAATTGGCAAACCTGCTTCAGGGCTGTGGGAATACCTAATTGTTCGATCGTGGGGATATGCGTTGGTAAGAACCGCACACTTAAGGCGGCCCCATTGAGAGCGGAATACCCCCTTACGGCAACCTTAGCAAAGGAGTATTCCACAACGGCACTAACTGCGATTCCTGCCTGCAAATGTTGAATCGCTTCCACACTGAATACTTCATTGGCCCATTGCCAGAAAGTAGAAATATCCGTTTGAGGATAGCCCGTGGCGTTCAACTTTCCATTCATCCGCCAGTGGGGAACTCGTCCAATGCGTACATGCAGATCAGAACAATGCTGAGCTTGCGACTCTTGTAGCAATTGGGTGAATGTTGAGATCCCCTCGCTAGCAGATTGAGCAGCAAACATACGGTGTTTCTCCTTGGAGCATCTTCCTGCTCAGGGCTTGATTAGCCAGAGAACAGGAGCGTCTACCTTAATGAAAGTCAGCCTTGAGCATCACTAAATCGTCGTATTTCTATTCTCTCCCCGAACAATAGATTGATTAGATTCTGCAATAAAAAGTTCTGTTTCTGCTGTTAAAGCGGCCTTGAACACTATAGAGAGGGCCATTTGGTAGCAAAAAATATCCGCTACCAGATTGAATCTGATAGCGGTAGGACTGAGGAATGCAGTAGTCCGATCGTAGTTGTAAGGCCAGCTTAACGCCGAGCATCAGCAGGCATCGGTTTCGGCGCTGAAGCCGCAGGCGTGACCATCCGTTCAAAACTCAACGCACTCACTCCCAGTGTTACCAGGATGATGCCCCAAATTTGCACAGGTTGCAGAGGGCTTCTAATAATCCAAAATGCCAGTAAAGCAGTCATAACTGGGCCACTAGAGGCAATGATAGAAGCTCGGGCAGCTCCCATAAAGCGCACCCCAAAGTTATTCGCGAGATAGCCAATGAGCGTTAATACACCTAGCACCACGCCACCGACTAAGAATCCGATCGGCTGTGCAACTTTTGCTCCTAAACTAGGGCCAAAGGTTAACAAGGTGATGGAGGATAGGAGAAAAATGGTGGTGAACTGAACCAGACTCACGGGAACAGGATGTAATTTCTTAAAGCCCAATTGCATGAAGATCAAATAGAAGGCAAAGGCAACGCCAGAGGCCACAGCAATCAAGACACCACCAGCAGACGTCAACTTATTGGGATCAATTTTGGGCAGGGCGGTTAGCACCACGCCAAAGGAAATCACAAACATGACAATCCAGCGTAACGGTGTGGGTCGATCGCCAAATAGTGCCCAAGCTAAGGGAACAGTCAAGATCGGGTACATGAATAGAATCGTTACGGCTGGCCCTGGCCCAACATCCCCAATGGCGATATAAATCAGAATTTGGGACAAAAAGAGAAAAAAGCCACTGCCAACCACATTCACAATGGGTCGGCGATCGCGGGCAGTCAAAAACTTCTTAATATCTCGCCATAGAGGCGGATAGAGAAACATTGCCACCGGAATCATTAATGGCAACACCACTAACATCCGGAGCCATAGAATTAATAGCGAATTTCCAACATTTAGTTGCAGAAATCCACCGACATCGAAGGCACCTAAAATCTGGGCGGGGTGTGAGGTAAATACTTTAGTAACAGGATCAAATTTACCGTTGCCAATAATTTGCACAACCACATTATGAATCGACAACGCTACGGTAGACAGCAACACCAGAATTAACCCCAACTGAAAATTAGAGACTTCTTTCTTCTTAGGTAGGGGTAAGGGGGAGCCTGGTATGGATAGAGGAGTTGGTTTAGCAGTAGGGGGATAGCCCGTATGATTGCGAGGTGCCCCGATCGCCTCTTCCTCGACGACAGAGTTTGCATAACCATTCTCTCGGGCGATCGGGGCATGGGTTGCCGTTGGTTGGAGAATTGGGGCAGACCGAGACGCTTCTAGCTGGATCTGTTCTCGCAAACGAGCCACTAGGGCTTCTAGAATGGCTTCTCCCTGTTGCTCCATGCTATGCATTCGGTTCAACTGTTGAGACAGAGAACTGTGATAGCTATTTAACTCCTGCTGAAGTGTTTTAAAGGTGGCGTTAAAGGTGGAATCCAGGGACGCCAGCAAGCGGTGCGCGTTGTCGCTATAGGCGTTAGCGGTTGGCAAGTTAAGATTAGCACTGCCAGCCATCGGCGGCGGCTGATTGGTTGGCATCTGTCGGATCTGCTGTACCATCAAGGCTTGTAGATGGTTGGCTAAAGCTATAGCTAACTGTTTTGCCCATAGTTGTTGTTGGGCAAGTTGCTGCTGAGACAGTGCTTCAGCCTGCCGAGCCTGTAACCCCTGTTGGTAGGTTTGGAGTTTTTCGATGTCTGTCAACAACCGGGACTTTTCTCCTTGTAGGCGTGTCACTTCCTGCGAGAGTTGAGTGATTAACCCTTGATGTAGTCCTCGTAAATCCTGAGTTACGGCTTGCAAGATTTGCTCAACCGTCCGATTATCCCCTTGCCGATTTCCCGGTTGATGATCCATCTGTCCCATGAATTGGTTTCCCCTAGTCTGCCAGCCTGATGTGAGTCAGTAAATATTTGGTTAGCATCTGTTTCTCAGCATTCCCAAAAATTTTGTTAATCTGATGCTCGCTTCCAAGAAAGCCGCTTCCACGGTACTCTCATTTCCGCAAAATGTGCCTGTGTTGGGAAAAAAATTTAAACAAATAGATAACGATCGCTTGGAATCATAATCAGCACAATTCCTATGATTAACCCAACATAAACCCATCCTTTTAACTCAGGCTGAAATGCCCCAGGATTGAGTTAAGTTGAGGTGAGTTGCAGTTAAGTTGATCGCCCAATCATGACAACCACTCACTAGGGAACTCCTATCAGCCAGGATATACCGAATTTTAGCGATCGTGCGGTTAGGGATAAACGGACCCAATTCTGGAGCACATAGAAGGGGCAGCACTCCTAGAACTGAGTCATAGGTTTACGAACCGGCCGGGACAGAAACCGTGGGCTGACTGGTTTTCGGGAGCCATTGATGGGCGATCGGCATTCGCCAGCCTACCCCAAAAGCGCGATCGGTCACCTTGAGGACGGGAGGAGCCTGCCGCCGCTTAAACTCTGCCCGTACTACTAAGCGCACGACTTTGTTAACGATCGCGGCTTCATGTCCTGCCGCCACAATTTGATCCGGAGTCTGTTGGTTCTGGATGAGCCGCACCAGGATATCGTCCAGCACTTCGTAAGGGGGTAAGGAATCCTGATCCACCTGTCCTGGCTTTAGTTCAGCACTGGGCGCTTTGGTAATCACATTCGTGGGAATGACTTCTGTTGCAGCCAGAAGTGGCAACTGAGAAAAGCGATCGGGCTGATTAACCTGAGCGTTCAACCAGTGGCAAATTGAATAGACACGGGTTTTGGGAACATCGGCAATCACCGCCAATCCCCCATTCATATCGCCGTATAGGGTGCAGTACCCGACTGCCATTTCGGATTTGTTGCCGGTTGACAGGAGCAGGTAGCCAAACTTATTAGCGATCGCCATTAGGAGATTGCCGCGAATCCGGGATTGAATATTTTCCTCGGCGATGCCAAATTCGGTTCCGGCGAACATCGCCTCTAGGGTATGGTCATAGCCCTGCATTAATTCCCCGATCGCGAGGGTTTGGGTCTGGATGCCGAGGTTTTCGGCTAATTGCAGTGCATCATTGACTGAGTGATCAGAACTATAAGGAGAGGGCATCAATACGCCTAAGACATTTTCCCGGCCAAGGGCTGCGGCAGCGATCGCGGCCACCAAAGCCGAATCAATGCCACCACTTAAACCAATTACCGCTTTCGAGAACCCACATTTGCGGGCATAGTCTCGGACACCCAATACTAAAGCTGTCCAGATTTCGGCATCTTCGTCACTGGGTAAGGTAGCGATCGAGTTGGATTGACTCGCGACTAAATCGTGCATCGTGCGATCGAATTCCACAAATACGAGATCAGGCTGAAATGCCTGTGCCCGACAGATGAGTTCTCCCTGCCGATTAAAGGCCACACTGCAACCATCAAAAATCAGGTCATCATTACTACCAACTTGATTGGCATAGATCACAGGTTGGGTGTAGCGAATCGCTTCATGCCGCAGCATCGCTTCCCGCAGACGTTGCTTGTTAACGGTAAACGGCGAGGCCGACAAATTCACAGTGAAATCTACGCCTAGCTGCGCCAGATCAGAAATCGGATTGACGGCATAGCTGCGTTTGCCCCAGAACTCCTCATCGTTCCACAGGTCTTCGCAGATCGTCACCCCAATGTTGATGCCATCCAGTTGCAGACGATTGGGTTCCTGACCTGACTCAAAATAGCGATCCTCATCAAACACATCGTAGGTCGGTAACAGGCGCTTATGGAACATCTGTTGCACCTGCCCATTTAGCAGAAACGCCGAACTGTTAAACAGCGGTTTTCCTCCTGCTAATGCGGCTTGAGGATGATCAACCACAGTTCCGACTAAGGTGGCTAATTGAGGCGGCAGGTCTTTGGCTAACTGCGCTAAGGTGGTGGCCATCGCTCGAATAAACCCAGGACGCATCAGCAAATCACGCGGTGGATAGCCACACAGCGATAATTCTGGAGTTAGCAACAGTCGGGCGCCCTGGTCTGCGGCGGCTTGGGCGGCGGCTAAAATTTGTTGGGCGTTGCCAGCTAAGTCACCAATGGTGGGGTTTAATTGAGCGATCGCAATTTTCATGAGTCTTCTACGTCAGTAACTAAATAAATACCAGGGGTTTGTCTTTGAAGGGAGCGAAGGCTTCAGCATCAAAGCGATATAAGCTGGCAGGTCGCCCGGCTCCACGGGATACTTTAATCCCGGTGTCCTCCAAAAATCCCAGTTTCAGTAAGCGGGAGCGAAAATTAGAATAGTCTGAAAATCCATCTCCTAACACCGTGGTGTAAAGCTGGTATAAATCGCTCAGGGTAAATAGCTCGGGTAACACCTCAAACGCGACTGGACTGTATTCCAGCTTATTCCGTAGCCGCCGATGCCCATATTCCAGAATTCGATTGTGGTCAAACGCAAGTTGAGGCACCTGATCTACTGGATACCAAGCAATCCCACTTACCCCATCGGCAATTAGTTCGGCTTCCGCAAACCGCACCAAGGCAAAGTAGCTCACTGAGAGGTAGCGCACCCCATAACTATCCGGCGATTCACGCGGATCTCGATCGGGGCCACCAAAGGTATACAACTGCTCTAGATAAAGATTGCGAACGCGAATCTTTTCCGACAGGATGCGATAGGCCGCATCTTCGAGCGATTCTCCCTGCTGTACCAAAGTTCCTGGAAAGCTCCAGTGTCCCAGAAAGGGATCTTCCTGCCGCATAACTAACAGCACCAGCAAGCGATTCTGCGCCGTGTCTACCGAAAAAATCACATTATCCACTCCCACCTTAAAGTTGGCGAGCGGCGGCGAAGTTACCGGATCGGCTGTTTTTCTCTGGGATCGTCCTGCCATGCGTACAACTGTTGTTGGTGAATGTAATGTTCGATCGGAGGTGCGATTCCCCTAGTATCCCCATGTTGGCGATAGGCGGTGGACGACGTATCGGGAGCCTGAAGATCTGCGATCGTCAGTTTGGCTCCCTGCTGGCGTAATTTGTTTAATGCCAACTCACTCAAAGGATAGCCTGGACGCGGCACAACCAGAAGGTTGACTTGTTGGAGTAATGTTTCCACCTGATACCACTGGGGCAACTGCTGAAGCAGATCCGACCCAATTACCAGGGTAAACAGCGCATGCGGCCATAAACGACAAGCGACTTCTACTGTATGTAGAGTTCGGGGATGGCTGAGTTGGGGATAGACATGCACATTTTGCTTGGGTGGATTCAGATCTTCAACCAGCAATTGCAGCATAGTCATCCGGTGGTTTAAGGAGGTTTGTTGAGCCTTGAACGGGTTATCTGCGGCCCAAACAGCCACCCAGTCATAATGGCACGACAGCCAATAGAGGATGCTTTCATGTCCGGTCGTCGGTGGATCAGCACTGGTGCCAAATAAAGCCACATGGGGTCGGTTATCAATCATTGTCTGGCGCTGCTCACTGTTGATTGCTGATGACTGCACTGGTTATCGCCGTTTCGTCTGCTCGATTAAGGCTTGTAAGTCAGCCGAAACTTCGATCACGATTGAAGTCGGTTGCTGCAATTGCCGGGTTTCGGGTGGCAAACTCGCGATCGATTGAGTTGTTCGTTGAGCGATCGTCTCTAACGATTCAGCCGGTTGGAGTCGCTGCCCCTGCTGCATGACTAACTGTAAAAGCGGCTGTTCCGTCAACGCTGGCTGGTTAGCTTCTGACATTAAAGCCAGCCGATCGCTCTTGATCTGCCCATCCTGAAACTGGCGGAAAATTTGTTTGCGTCCGGGGTACGTGCTTTTACCCGCAGACTCTTTCATTACCGGGATGCCATCAATTTCTACGAGTTTGTAAACCCCGTTGACCGGAGTGCCAGTAACCAGTTGAGTGCCAATTCCATACCCATCAATACACGCTCCTGCCGCTTGTAGTTCCGCAATCCGGTACTCATCTAGATCACCACTGGCAAAAATGGCGACTCCCGGCAACCGTTGCCGCACTGCTTGGGATAACGTTACGAGATCGCCCGAATCAATTCGTACTCCGCTTAAGCTAATTTCGCCCGCCTGAAGTTGAGTCGCCAGTTGATCGGCAGCCGCGATCGCATCATAGGTATCAATCAGCAAAGGAGCAGCCGGGAAATAGCGATGAAATGCGGTAAATGCCTGAGCTTCGCTCCCTTCTGTAGCCGCTAATGCCATTACGAGTGAATGAGCCATCGTTCCAGCCGGATTCTGATTAAGTCGTAAGGCCGCTAAAACATTCGATGTGGCATCAAATCCAGCTGCTAATGCAGCCCTGGCCGCCCACATAGAGGCTTGCGGGCTGAAGGCTCGTCGCGTCCCAAATTCTAATAACGTCGCGCTAGCCCCAGCCACATCGCGTAATCGGGCTGCGCGTGTCGCAATTAAAGTTTGGTAATTGAGGGTATTGAGTAAATAGGTTTCCAGCAGTTGAGCTTGCCAGAGCGGTGCCTCTACCCCCAGCAAGGGTTCATTAGCAAAGATGGCTGTCCCCTCTGGAACGGCCCAAACATCCCCAGTGAAGTGAGTAGTAGCTAATAGTGACCAAAAGGACTCTGGCGCATGAGCAAAGATCCCAGTTCTGCGTAACAATTCGATTTGGTCTGGACTAAACCGCAGTTTTTCCAGATAGTCCAAGGCCTGCGCTAACCCCATAGCGACTAAATAGCCATAATTCTGGGGGAGTCGTCGGGCAAATAGTTCAAAGCTGGCCTGCTGTTGCGCCAACCCTTCCCCGGCATAACAGGCCATCATCGTCAATTGATACAGGTCAGTGAGCAGACTGTAATCGGCGGGCTGAAGGGCCAATTCCTGATCTTCAGCCAGGGTGAACGATCGCTCGATCTCGGAAGCAGCGATTACAGAATCACTGGACGCTAGCTCAGTCGTGTCGGCCAGAAACGCATTTCTGACGACCTGATTTAAGTGTGCTGGGATACTCATACCGTGTAACCCGGTAGACTGTGACGCCTTAATTATAGTCAAAAAAACCAAAAATACAAAGCGAGAAATATTAAGATTCAGTATTTCTCCAGCCGCAGGCTGGGGTAAAGCCTAACAGATTCAACACGAGCTAGCTTCGCAGGCTAAACAGAAACTAGTTGTTATGGTTAAATTCAACAAAAATATAAGTATGGCTAATGATTTTGTGGCATCAGGCGCCAAGAGTTTCTATCAGCTTGCCTGACCATTGAGATCTGTGAAGGCTTAGCAGCAATTCTTGAGTAAATTAGCGAATTTTGTGACGGAATTGTCGCAATTAAGGACTGGCGATCGCTCAAATTATTGGCAATAGGTAACGTTGAATGAAGATTCATCAATCAGTGCAAATTTGAATCTAAACAATTAATTCAAACCTAATAAAAACTCGACGATTTCGGCATAATTGAATTAGGAAGCTCTAGAGTTTTTAGAAGTCAGTTCTAACCATTAAGTTAGGCAGGCAGAATTAAGTCAAACCACTCGCTTTTGAGGTGAGCATATGAGTATTTCCAAATTCATTGAAAACGCCATTCAATACGTTTCTGAAGCCGTAACTCGGATCTTCTCACCCAACGATGATGCTTACCCCAATATTGGTGTACAACCCTTTGATGGTGAACCAAATAAGAATGAAAAACCCGCCGACTGGTAGCCACCAGTAATCCCTCAATGGGGTAAATGAGTGTTTAGAGTAGTCAATTAGATTGTCTCCTGGTTTTTGTGAGTCCAATCAGCAAATGCTGAAAAAGTTGGTGGAGCAATAGTCATACTCCACCAGCTTTTTTTCTAAGTTCACGATCTCTACACAGTTCCATCGATTTATACCATTTGTAGAGCTAGCGATTGGGTCGTCTCTACAAATGAAATTTTGCCTATTCAAACCTTAGTTCGTCAGGCCACAATAGATTAGCTAAAAACTGACAATCCCTGACCACTGCGCTTTTTTCTCGCGACTACGCCGATAAGAAAAGAAATAACTGGCATCCTGGTAGGTACAGTGAGGCGCGATCGCAATTTGCTCTGGCGCCAGTCCTAATTGTTCCAGTTGCAGCACATTCACGCGGCGCACATCTAACTTGGCCCGTCCGGGTTCCGGGTCATCCAAAACAGGCGGATTGGGGAATTGGCGTAGATAAGCTAGCGATTCCGGCAAATGGTCTGGATCAACCGGAGCAATAGAAGCACCCACTTCAACCGCTACCGCTTCTGAGACTTGATACACTTCCCCAGCAATTGCCGGCCCCAGAGCGATCCGCAGATTATCCAATTGGCTACCTTGATCTTGGAGCCGAGCGATCGCTTGCGGCACAATTTTCTGAGCTGTCCCGCGCCATCCTGCATGGACAGCAGCCACTTGCCCGGTGGCTATATCCGCAATTAATACCGGAGTGCAGTCTGCCGTACACACCCAAACCGCCTGATCGGTCTGCTCGGTCACTAAGCCATCACCAGCAGGGCGATCGGTTTCCGATGGCAAAACAGCGGCGATCTCGGAAGGAGTTAGAACGGTGTTGCCATGGACCTGTTGCACCCGATAAGGCTGAGCCAACGGATGCAGCACTTTGGTCAGTTCTTCCGGTGGGCGTGGGGCGAACTGTTGGGTAAAAAAGCCATGCTGCCAGGGTTGGAGCAGGCTACAGGTGAGATAGGGGAGGTCGTTCCAGATCTGCCAATGCCAGGTATGCATGAATAATTTTGGTAGGTTGACTGTACTCGGGATGGAACTTGAGCGCGATCGTCGGGTCTGGGGAAATAGTCCTGCTCTGATTAGTCGGAAGGTTTCAAAATCAGTTCAATGACGACTCTTAGGCATACCATTGAATGTCATCGTTGCAGGGTGCTGATCGTAACAGCGCGATATTTCACTTCAATTTATGACTGGATTTAATCAGGAACGGTTTAAGGCAGCCTATGAAATTGTGCGGGCCTGCGCTGGTCAGTCGGTGTTTGCCCAACCAACACTGCACGTATTTTCTAACCTGTCCTCAACCAATCAAACCGCTTGGGAGTTGCTGGAGCAAGGCGCCCCGATCGCAACAACGATCATTGCTTTAGAGCAAACGGCTGGCCGAGGACAATGGGGACGGCAATGGGCCTCTGCCCCAGGGGGATTATATCTCTCTATGACTTTAACCCCTGATATTCCAGCCGAGCAGGCCCCCCAATTAACCCTCTGTACCGCCTGGGGCATTGCTACGGCCTTACGAGAACTCCCGCCGCAACTCAGTGGCACGACAGCTCCGATCGCGATCGGGCTGAAATGGTTGAATGATCTGGTTTTAAATCAGCGAAAACTGGGAGGAATTCTCACAGAAACTCGGCTCCAGCAGGGACGCATTACCAAAGCAGTGGTTGGGGTCGGTATTAATTGGACCAATCCCGTTCCAGACACTGGAATTAATCTCCAGTCGGTTTTAGCCAATTCCCCCACCCCATTAATTGAATCCTTAGAAATGCTGGCCGCGTTAACGGCCTACGGTCTGCTCTCTGGCTATGAACGCTGGCAACGGCAAGGGATTGAGCCAATTTTGTTGGAGTATTTTGAGCTATTGGCCCACCGCGATCGCCCGATCGTAATCAACGGCCAGTCAGGTAAGATTGTTGGGGTTACAGCAACGGGTGAGTTGCGAGTTCAGTTTCCGGCTACGGTTGTTCTCTCCTCTCCTCAGACTGCTGATAGCTCGGAAGTTCTCGTGAAGCCGAGTACAATCAGTCTGGGTTACCCGTTATAGTCCATTGTTAGTCATTAAGTTGATCTGGTTAACTGGAACTTTTTCGGCTGTATTCACGACTAAAGCCAGTTAGGGTAACTTGTTCACGATTCAGGAATCTGACATGACCGGAAACGCGATCGCTCGAATTGTTCAAACTTCGCCCTTCCAGCGTCGTCTCGTCCTCCAGGGAGTGGGCTGGCTCGGTAGCCTCAGTCTCCTGAGCAGTGGCATGGTTTTAGCCCAAAGCCCAGTCAATGAATTAACGATCGCAGAGCCTGCACCAACGACCTCAACGGAGGCCGCTCCAGAACCAACAGCGGCTCCGGCAACAGCGGCACCTGAATCGATCGCGCCTGAGATGACTCCAGATTCTTCCTACGCTCCTGCCAGTCCTGTTCCTGATACAGTGCCGTCTAGTGCAACTCCTTCAGCGACCCTCAATCTTCCCGCTCCCTCTATTCCTGAGCAGACGGATAGTTACTCCGCTCCCAGCACGATCGTGTTTAGTGAACGATCCACAGGCTGCCAAACTGCCATCTCCGCTGGGCAAGCTGTCAGTGGTATCTGTCCGCCGCCGCCAGCGAGTTCACCCACGCCCTATCAGTGGTCTGGAGCCAATAGTGGCAGTTCGATCGCCGGTAGTACCCCTTCGGTATCGATCGGGATGTTAAACGTCTCCTCATCGGGAGTTGGGCTTGGCGGTGGAACTACAACGGCTTCAGTCCGAGACTACTACCAGCGTACCGTCCGCCCTCCGGCTCGTTTAGGGAATGGCAATGTGCAATTAGTGTTTCCATTAGCGATTCCCGCAGCAATTTCTTCGGCGTTTGGTTGGCGGGTGCACCCCATTAGCGGTGAGCAGCGCTTGCATACCGGAACTGACCTAGCTGCGCCAATGGGAACTCCTGTGTTAGCCGCCTATGCGGGACAAGTAGCGATCGCGGATTTTCTAGGGGGCTATGGATTAACCGTAGCGCTAGATCATAACAAAGGAACTCAGCAAACTCTGTATGCTCACCTATCTGAAGTCTTTGTTAAACCAGGGGAAATGGTAAAGCAAGGTGAGGTAATTGGGCGAGTCGGAACCACGGGCAATTCCACCGGGCCTCACCTACACTTTGAATTCCGCCAATTAACGTCTGATGGCTGGGTCGCAATGGATGCTGGTGCTCAATTAGAGTATGCGATGGCGCAATTGGTCAAAGCCATGCAGGTTGCCCAAACAAAACCCAATCCGAGTAAGCCCAAAGGGTAATACTGAGGGTGATGGGGCCAGTGGGGCAGATGGGGAGATAGTTTCATGCTCAGGCCTCAGCACTCAGCACTTGGCTATAAGTAGCCATGCTCTGCCAGGAAAGTACTGGTGAGTGAATCGGATGCCGGATAGGAGCGATCGCCCTCGGTTTGCCCGGCTCGCAGGAATTTTTCGACATATTTGCCTAAAATGTCACCCTCTAAATTCACAGGGCTACCAGGATGTAAATGCTTGAGATTGGTTTCTGAGTAGGTGTGGGGAATCACGGCCACCATAAACCAAGTGCCCTCTGGGTCACAGTCGGCTACCGTCAAGCTAACTCCATTAACAGCCACACTGCCCTTAGAAATGACATAGCGGGCCACCCGAGGTGAAGTGGTAAACGTCATCTCCCATGAGGTGGCGGTTTGTACGCTAGCCTGGAGGTAACCGATGCCATCCACATGCCCAGTCACAAAATGCCCCCCCAGCTTGCTACCAACTCGGAGCGAGGTTTCCAGATTAACCCAGACGTTTTCACCGTGTCCTAACGTAGAGCGATCGCGCGTTTCGGGGGAGGCCACAGCAACGAAACCTTGCGGTAAAATCTCCACTACAGTTAAACACACCCCGTCCACAGCCACGCTGTCCCCGATCGCGAGATCTGGCATAACCAACTTGGCAGCGTCGGGGGTACAGGTGATCTTAAGTTGATCGTTGCCAAGGGATTGTAAAGTTCCTAATCCCTGAATTAACCCAGTAAACATGGTTCTGTGAAGTTATCGAACTCTACTTTACATTGTCAAATTTGCAGAATGATCATTTAGGATCAGGGCATAAATCAGGGCATACTAAGACTCAACTCCACTCTGAAATATGTTCTGGCTCATCTGGGTTCCGGCTATGGTCTATTGGGTAGTTAGTATCGATCATCCTGAGCAGTTGACCCTGACCCTTGAATTAGGGGCTTCACTCGATGCAGGAGTCGAGGCTTACCCAGGCTAAAAAGTACGTATGTATTATAATGGTTCGCCTGATCCAGTTGTCCTAAGTTTAATGGTTCCCGCTGCAAGGTATTCTAGAGGCTAAGACGATGATTGAAATGAAAGTCGCTGGAATTGCATTGGATGCCGTCACGCGCAGTCCGATCGTGCTCCTGAGAGATTTCACCGAACGACGAGCATTGCCAATTTATATTGGGCAAGACCAAGCAAAGGCGATTATTAACGCGATTGAGAATCAAGCTCCTCCTCGCCCCCTCACCCATGATCTGCTCGTCAACCTGCTGGAATCATGGAACCTGATCTTAGAGCGAGTTGTTATTCATTCTTTACAAGATAATACGTTTTATGCTTCATTGATTGTGGCGCAAGGGGAAACAAAGCGCGAAATTGATGCCCGCCCCAGCGATGCGATCGCTCTGGCATTACGAACGAATAGCCCCATCTGGGTGATGGAAGAAGTGATCGCCGATGCCTCGATTCCGGTCGATCGAGATGCGGATGAAGCCGAGCGCAAAGCCTTCCGGGATTTCATCTCGAACCTCAGTCCCGAAGATTTCAGCCAACGGGGGCGATTTAGTAGCGGAGAAGCCCAGTCGTAATCAGTCCTATCTGATGGACTGAAGCCGACTTATCCTATGCAATATCGGCGATTTGGTAAAACGAATCTTTCTCTGTCTGTGTTCTCCTTAGGAACCATGCGCTGTCTGGCGTCAGCAGAAATTGCTTATCAGACGGTAGTATCCGCGATCGAGCAGGGAATCAATCATCTGGAGACAGCCCGAGGATACGGCAATAGCGAAGTTTATTTGGGGCAGGCTCTCCAAGCTGGATTGCCACAACCGCGATCTCAGCTCTACATCACCACAAAACTGCCACCGGTGGCAGATGCTAGCCAAATGGATCGGGCCATTGATCAGTCCTTAACCCGACTGGGGCTGGACTATGTTGATGCCCTGGCAATTCATGGGGTCAACACCTGGGAACATCTGGATTGGATCAAGGCTGAGCAGGGTTGTATGGCTGCCGTCCGCCAAGCGATCGCCGATGGCCGAGTTCGCCATGTCGGATTTTCGACCCACGGATTTCTAGAGATTATCCTGGCCGCGATCGCCACAGACCAATTTGAATTCATCAACCTGCACTACTATTACTTCTTCCAACGTCACGCTCCGGCCGTAGCTCTTGCTCACCAAAAGGACATGGGCGTGTTCATCATTTCCCCAGCAGATAAAGGTGGGATGCTCTACACTCCTCCCGCTACACTGGAAACGTTGTGCTATCCCTTATCCCCACTGGATCTAAATGCTCGCTGGCTACTCAGTGACCCACGAATTACGACGCTCAGTGTGGGTGCTGCCAAACCTACCGAACTTGAGCGTCCTTTAGCGATGGCCGATCGCACCGAACCGTTATCACCGGATGAAATTGCCATTCTCGATCGCCTGCAAACCCACCTGACTCAAGCATTAGCTACCGATCGCTGTAGTCAGTGTTATGACTGTCTGCCCTGTCCAGAATCGATTCATATTCCTGAGGTACTGCGGCTCCGGAATTTAGCGATCGCCTATGAGATGACCCAATTTGGGCAGTATCGCTATCGGATGTTTGAGAACGCCGGACATTGGTTTCCCGGCAATAAAGCCAATCGCTGTACCGACTGTGGCGATTGTTTGCCGCGCTGCCCCGAAGCCTTGGACATTCCCACCTTGCTGCGAGATGCCCATGAACGGCTGAATGGTCAACCAGGCCGACGATTATGGGGATAATCCAGAACGAGATACCATTTTCCCCAGCGATCGCGTTAGGCTAAACTAGTTCATTTTTACTGACGGATTAAGGTCATGCGCGCCCGAATTGAGCAGCAAATTCTGTTCATTCACCAAGAAGATGTGCCACCTTATAAAAAAAGTGGCTCAGTGGTGCGAAACAGCTATTTCTGGGCACTACGATCGATCGCGGCACAAGCAAATCGATCGCGGGATTGGGAATACGACGCTGATGTCTGGCTAGCCCTGCAACGAATGCTGCTGTCGTTTATGGAATCCGGTTATTTAGGCATTCATGAAACCCAATTAGAGTTTGCCCCTGACCAAGAGATTCCGGCTGTCCTCAAACCCGTGGCTACCTGGGAATAGTTGAATTAAAACCCTAGAGAAAATTAACTGGGGTGCTAGGATTCGAACCTAGGAATGGCGGGACCAAAACCCGCTGCCTTACCACTTGG
>DATNPU010000183.1:0-25465 GCA_036703105.1 Microcoleaceae cyanobacterium | reverse complement strand
TTTGGCGATCGTGTAGTTTTCTTTGAAGTCGTTATAGCCTGGGTTCTTGAAGTTAGTGATCACTTCGTCGTTTGATAAAAACTCTAGTCCTGCCAGTGCTGTTTCCGCTTCATATTTGCCCCTCAAGCTAGGCGACTGATTACAGCTAGCTAGAAAAAGCAGTAGGACTAAGGGGAAAGATCGCCACTTCATATCAATTTCCCTATCAGACTCTTCATACCTTGTTATTTACCCTTACATTTATGTTCTGTCCTATTGCACACTCAGTGATCCCCCCTAGCCCCCTTAACAAGGCTACCGTGTACACAGATCTTTAATTGAGTCGCAAATTTGGGTTTGATCCCCCTAAATCCCCCTTAAAAAGGGGGACTTCAAATGCCCGTTAGTTCGGTTCCCTCCTTAATAAGGAGGGTTAGGGAGGATCGGCTCGACTTGTGTGTACACCGTAGCTTAAAAAGGGGAGAAACCGGCTCATAGTTCCCCTTAAAAAGGGGGATTTAGGGGGATCTGTATGCTCTGCTACAACTCATAGGACTTTTAAGATATCCTCTCAGAGATTAACGGCTGAATGTTCAACATTAGTGGCTGAAAGTTTGACCTTAGCTCATTAATGTTTGACCTTAACGGCTGAACCTCAAACATTCAACGCTGAACCTCAGACATTAACGGCTGAATGTTTGACTTTAACAGCTGAACCTCAAACATTAACGGTTGAATGTTTAACCTTAGTGGCTGAACCTGAAACATTCAGCGCTGAACCTCAGACATTAACGGCTGAATGTTTGACTTTAGCGGCTGAACCTCAAAGCTTTAAGTGGAAAATCACCGATCGCTCACTATATAAGCTCGATCTCAGCATCAACGGCATCACCCATTAATGAAATAGCCAACAGGTAAAGGCATATTTCTTGCCCTTGGTCACAGGTAACGATTGGTGCGGATGGGTATAGTAGGCCGGAAACACGATCGCGCTACCGGCTTGGGGTTTAACTTTAATATTTTGGCGATCAAACAGGGTTTCACCCCCCTCAAAGTTGTCGTTCAAGTACCCGACAATACTGATATCTCGCGTCGGAATATTATTAGCGAGTTCCATAAAGCGACTGGCCAGGAGCAGATTATCCACATGGCGTTTATAGGCATCCCCCGGCCCATAGCGCAACAGCGAACACATCTCTGCATGAGGAAACGGTACGCCATAATGGCGCAGCAACAAGTCCTGAATGATCTTAACTTTGCTCAACAAGAGTTGATTCGTCGATTCCAGCAGGGAATTCTCACTATTGCCCAGCGCTAAGATGCCACCCTTCCGCACCTCGGTATCCACCACATTGATTAAGATGCTGGATGGTTTAAACTGACAGCACTCTGCTACTTGCAGAATATGGCTACAGAGGGATGGTTCCAAGAGGTTTTCGACTAACAAGATATCGGAACCCAGATCCTTAAAATGATGTTTTGTCGTTGCCACAGTCATCACCATCCCCGATCGATACACACTATCTAGAATGCCCAGTTTATCTCGTTCCAATTCTGCTGCGCCCCGTTCCCGCTTTCCCCAAGCGCTCGATCGGGCCGCCATTGCCCTAATGATCTTGCTAGGCGTCTTAATTGGCGTGTTGCTATGGGGCGGCGATCGCACCTCGGCCCAAGTTCGCCAGTTTAGCTGGCAAGACAAACAAGTTGGGGCAGACGATACGGCCTTCATCCTCAGCTTCAACCGCCCGATGGATCATGACTCCGTCAAGCAGAACCTCAAAGTACAGCCTGATCTCCCTGGCAAAATTAGCTGGGCAGGTCGCCGCATGGCCTATACCTTAACCATGCCAGCCCCCTACGGCACTCAGTTTCAAGTCCAGTTGCAAAATGCCAAGGATCTGTTTGCTGGCGGAGGTAGCCGCACAGTCATCAAGCCGTTTGCTGCCAAGTTTCAGACCCGAGATCGGGCCTTTACCTATATTGGCACTCAGGGCGATGAGGAGGGGCGGTTGGTGCTATATAACCTCACCACTGACCAGAAGCTGATCCTCAGCCCCAGCGAATTAGTCGTGATGGACTACAAGTTTTATCCGCTGGGCGATCGGATTTTGTTTACGGCCGCTCCCCGTACCAATCAACCCCAGGGACTGCTAGAACAACAGCTCTATACCGTCACTACAGGCATTCATGTGACCCCACCGCAACCAATAGATAGCGAGCAGGCCACCACGACCGTCGCCGTAACGCAGCCCCCCGGTCAAGTAGAGCGGATTCTCGATAACGCCACCTACCAAAATCTTAAGTTCGATTTATCTGCTGATGGCAAAATTATTGTGGTACAACGAGTAAATCGTCGTGATCCGAGCGATTTCGGGCCTTGGATTCTGCGAGAAGGTGAAGATCCGCAACCGTTGAAAGGACAACCAGGTGGTGATTTCCTCATTACACCCGATAGTGATGCACTCGCGATCGCGCAAGGACAAGGATTAGCGTTACTCCCCCTTTACCCCGATGCCAAACCATTGGACTTTTTACCAAAGTTTGGCATGGTGCTGAGCTTCTCCCGCGATGGCTCCCAAGCCGCAATGGTGAAGTTCAACTCCGATCGCACGAAATCACTATTCTTAGTCAGCAATCAGGGCGTTCAGAAAGAATTGTTGAAAACCGATGGTTCAATTCTCAGTGCCCAGTTTGATCCCACCCGGCAAACCTTATACTGTGTGCTAACTGACCTGATTGTGGGCGAAACATACCAGGAAACCCCCTATCTGGGCGCGATCGATCTCAAAACCAGCAAACTTAACCGACTGTTATCGTTACCGGGAGAGCGAGATGTGCAAGTCAGTTTAGCTCCAGATGGATTAGCCGTTTTGTACGATCAAGCCGCTACCCTGGTTCCGGGCATGCAAGTGGCAGGCACACACCTCCGAACCGCAGAAGGCAAAACGATCGCCGATAGTCGGTTATGGTTTCTACCTGTACCGACCAGTGCCGAACCAGATATCAAGCCCCAACCGGAACCCCTACCAATGGCAGGTTTACGCCCCCGCTGGTTACCGTAATTTCTTGTTTCTTCATTCACCTGTCTCCAAGACGCCGCATGGAAGTCCGGGATCTGATCGAGCGATACCAAAATGGCGAACGCGATTTTTCCTACGTTGATCTGAGTGGGGCAAATCTGAGTGGCGTCAACCTGCGGGATGCAGATCTCACAGGGGCCAACCTGACCGAAGCTAACTTAAGTTGGGCCTTCTTAAACCGGGCGAACCTCACCAGTGTTTGTCTGCGGCGGGCGGACTTGCACAGTGCCTCCTTCAGCAGCGCCAACTTGCAGCAAGCCACCCTCAGTGGGGCCAACCTGGCCAAAATTGATTTGCGCCTTGCCCGCCTCCGGGGAGCCGATTTGAACTGGGCCGTACTATCGGAAGCCGATCTTTCGGGAGCAGATCTCCAAGGGGCGAAGCTCGATCGCGTTAATTTGGAACGGGCCAAGCTGAATAGTGCTTGCCTGGTTGGCACCGAACTGATGGAAGTGAATCTCCGCCGTTCCAACCTGGCCAGTGCCAAACTTGATCAAGCCAATCTGCGAGAGGCCCATTTAGAAGAAGCGAATCTGCGAGAAGCGACCTTAATCGGCGCCAATCTCACCGAAGCCAACCTGAGTGGGGCTTATTTGCGGCAAGCCAATCTTACGGAAGCCGATTTGCATCGAGTCGTCCTCACAGGTGCAGACTTGAGCGAGGCGATTATCAGCAATGCCGATTTAAGTCGAGCCAACCTGGCCGGTGCGTATCTGCTCAAAACCAGTTTTCGCAAAGCTCACTTGCTCCGCACCAACTTACAGGATGTGTATCTGCTCCGCGCTGATTTGAGTGAGGCTAACCTGCGGGGGGCCGATTTACGTCGAGCCGACTTAAGTGGGGCCTACCTCTGCGATGCCACCTTAAGTGACGCCGATTTGAGTGATGCTTATCTGCTCGAAAGCCATTTGATTCGCACTAATCTGGATGGCGCTCAGATGACAGGCTGCTGTATTTATAACTGGCATACAGAAGACCTCGATCTCTCCAAAGTTAACTGCCACTATATCTATACCCACTTCGACCATAGTGCGAAAAAACCCACCGATCGCTATCCGATCGATCGTGATCTAGAACCGGGAGAACTCGGTCGCCGCACTGATCAAAATAGCGCGATCGTCGAGGTGTACTTTACAGAACCGCCGAATTGGGAAACGTTAGCGTTCACTCTGGCGCAAATTGAACTGGAAAGTGAAGACCTGCATTTAACCGTGCGTGCCTACGACACCGTAGAAGACAACTACCTGCTAAAACTGGCCGCAAATCGCTTGGTTAATGCCAAAGCTCTGTCACGGCGCATCTTCCAGCTTTATCCAGAGATTCAGCAGCGCTTCCTGGCCCGTCGCCCCGATATTCTGAAGTTAATCGGGATTACTCAGCACTCCGACCATCCTGATCCCACCCTGGAACCACCACCCAAAACCACGCTGCCCGACCCTCAAGCCCCAGCCATTGCCGATCGCCAATCACGTCTGTATCGGGAAGTGGTGCGCCAAATTCAGCACATTCTCAATTCTCAGGTGCCCGATCAGTTTGTCGAGAGTGTGCAACGGCTATTAGATTTCCTCAAAGGTCAGGGCATTTCCACCCGAGAAATTCAAAAGCGGCTGATTGGTCAAGCCATCCTCCAACGCGCCAAACTAGATGAAGGCTTCCGGGAACAACTGATTCGCTGGGAGAAAACAGCCTCCGAAGAGGAACGCTTATCAACCGTGGGCCATGCTGTGCGGATGGCGATCGCTATGCTCTGGAACCAATTTTTGTAATGGTTAAGCATCATCACTAGCGGGTAGGGGAACACTATTGATATTCCGTAAGCCGCACTAGCTAGGTTGAAGTTAATTCGCAGTCTCTACATCACCCTTTCTCGCTAAGACAGCGAGAAGATGACAAAAATGCTTCAAGCACAAAATATATTAAACGATCGCTATCGGTTGCAAACCAAACTAGGACAAACGGCTGGGCGCCAAACCTGGTTAGCAGATGACCTGGCGACAGAACCTAACCAATTGGTGATTGTCAAATTATTGGCATTTGCGGATCAGGTCAATTGGGAAACCCTCAAACTATTTGAACGGGAAGCCAGCATTCTGCGGCAACTCGACCATCCGATGATTCCGAAGTATCGCAACTACTTCTCGATCGACGATCGGGTGTTATGGTTCGGGTTAGTTCAAGACTACATTCCCGGCGACTCTCTCAAAGATTTATTAACTCAGGGCAAGCGATTTTCGGAATCCCAGGTGCGGGAAATTGCCACTGAAATTCTGGCGATTTTGATCTATCTGCATGAACTCAGTCCCCCTGTACTGCACCGGGATCTGAAACCCAGTAACTTAATTTGGGGTGAAGACCAGCGCATTCATGTGATCGACTTTGGGGCTGTGCAGGATCGGGCAGCGGTAGAAGGAGCTACCTTTACTGTCGTGGGCACTTACGGCTATGCCCCGATGGAACAGTTTGGCGGTCGCACCGTTCCCGCGTCTGACCTCTATTCATTAGGAGCAACGTTAATTCATCTGCTGACCGGCACCGCCCCCGCCGATCTGCCTCAACGCAACCTACGAATTCAGTTCAACCACATCGTCAGCATCAGTCCATCCCTGGTGCAGTGGATTGAAAAATTAACGGATCCAGATGTTGAGCAACGATTCCCTACTGCCCGCCAAGCCCTAGCCGCCCTGACCACTCGGCAACCTGAGCCATCTACCGGCTTTCGTCAGCACGATCGCCTAAGTAAATCAGCTCAATCCGCACTTGTCTTCGCTCGGCCCATGTTTACCAAAGTCGAGTTGCAAACATCTCACAACGAACTGGTGGTGAAAATCCCCGGTGATGCTAATGCCATCTATGGAGCGATCGGTGGCTTGGGCATCACAGGTCTGGGGCTGCTGCTGTCGATCGCTAGCCACTTCCCTATTTTTCCACTATTAATTGTCGGCATTGTCTTACTGATTGCCAGTATCAATGCCTGTGCCGCTACCATCGCTGTTCTCACACACCAGAATTTCTCTTTAATCCAAGAAATTCAATTACCGTTCTACAACTCTGTCAAATATTTAGGCCACTGTAATCTCACAGCCATTCAAGCGATCATTCATCATGACTTGCAATTTCGGGAAGGCAAATCAACCATCACTCGGCGAGTCGTAACAGTTCAAACCATTGATGACGATATTTCCGTCACAAAAGGATTAAGTCGCGATGAGTGTGCCTGGATTGTTCAAGCAATGAACGATTGGCTGAATGCCCACCGATCGTGAACTTTTCCCAATCCTGCTCTAAAGTAAAAGAATGTAACTAACTTCTCAGGAAAGGGCAGCAACACTCATGCGCGTAATTTTAATGACGGGCAAAGGCGGCGTTGGCAAAACGTCCGTTGCAGCAGCAACCGGATTGCGTTGCGCCGAACTGGGCTATAAAACCCTCGTCCTGAGCACCGATCCGGCACACTCCCTAGCCGATAGTTTTGATATGGAGTTGGGGCATGAACCCCGTCCTGTGCGGCCCAACCTCTGGGGAGCCGAACTGGATGCCTTAATGGAACTCGAAGGCAACTGGGGAGCCGTCAAACGCTACATCACTCAGGTTTTACAAGCCCGTGGCTTAGAAGGAGTCCAGGCTGAAGAACTGGCAATTCTGCCAGGGATGGATGAAATCTTTGGTCTAGTCCGGATGAAACGCCATTATGACGAAGGCGATTTTGATGTCTTAATTATCGATTCTGCCCCGACCGGCACCGCATTGCGCCTATTAAGCCTACCGGAAGTGGGCGGTTGGTATATGCGCCGCTTCTACAAACCCTTTCAGGGCATTTCTGTCGCCTTACGTCCATTAGTGGAGCCAATTTTTAGACCGATCGCGGGCTTTTCCTTACCAGATAAAGAAGTAATGGATGCGCCCTACGAGTTCTATGAACAGATTGAAGCGCTGGAAAAAGTTCTGACCGACCCAACTCAGACCTCAGTGCGGCTGGTGATGAATCCTGAAAAAATGGTGATTAAGGAATCGCTCCGCGCCCATGCGTACCTGAGTTTGTATAACGTTGCTACCGACCTCGTTGTGGCCAACCGGATTATTCCTGACTCGGTAACAGATCCATTCTTCCAACGCTGGAAAGATCAACAACAAAAATATCGGCAGGAAATCCACGATAATTTCTCACCATTACCAATTAAGGAAGTGCCCCTGTACTCCGAGGAAATGTGTGGACTGGAAGCCCTCGATCGCCTGAAGGAAACCCTTTATCCGAACGGCGAAGATCCGGCTCTGGTTTACTACAAAGAAACCACCCTCAGAGTCGTGCAAGAGCAACAACAGTACAGTCTGGAACTCTACTTACCTGGAGTGGCGAAAACTCAGATTGAACTGAGCAAAACTGGAGATGAGTTGAATATTCGGATTGGCAACCATCGCCGAAACCTGGTGCTGCCGCAAGCTCTGGCCGCTCTACAGCCTGCCGGAGCCAAGATGGAAGAGGATTATCTCAAAATCCGGTTTGCTGACGTGGCCAAAGCGTCTTGATGCTTAGGAACGAGGATAAAATCAGCTAGAGGACTTGATCATTGGTACGGGTGAACGGCCGTATAGCCTGGCGGCATGGCTGCGCTAACGCCCGTACTAGAAAAATAGCGGAGTTATTTAATTCTCATTCCTTAGTAAGGCTACGGTATACCCGCTCTCTTCACCCACCTAGAGAGCTGGCATTTCGCCCCCTAGCTGCCAATTCTGGAAAAATTCAGAGTGCTCCGCCCAGAATCACCTCTTTAAACTAAAAATTCCTCAGCTCTAACCGAGTGAGGAATTTTTAGATATTTGAAGGGTTCACCGCAACGCCGTCTTACCTCAGCTTTTGACCTGGTTAAAACCAGGTGGGTACCATCCTACCGACTTAAAGTTTCCGGGTACATGCCCGGTTTACTGCCGTCAGATTGTTATGTTGGTTCCCGTATTGAAGCAGCATAGATCATAAAACGTTATTGGCAGTCACCAACGCCGCAGTGAATCTTGTTTGTCTATTCTAGCGGCTATTCTAGCGATTGGCGAGTGACCAATCTCACAGACATCGATCGCAGGAGGTCACCGCTTTTCCCAACCTAGATCAGGCCAACGTACACGGCTGTTGTAATGCCCGTCGCAGCAGATCCTTATATTCACAACTGTCTACAATGTAAGCGCCAAACCTTTCCAGATGCGGATTCATCATCTGAGCATCAAAAAAGATAAACCGGCGATCGCGTAGACGTTCGACTAATTTCACCATCGCCACTTTCGAGCCATCGGGAATGCGGTAAAACATCGACTCCCCAATAAACGCCCCACCAATTACAAGCCCCAGAATGCCACCCGCTAATTCATTCCCCTGCCAGGTTTCAAAGCTATAGGCCCAGCCCGCTTGATACAGCTCCCAATAAATTTCTTTCAATGTGCCAGAGATCCAGGTCGTTTCGCGATCGGCACACCCCTCAACCACCTCCATAAAGGCTTGATTCACTGCTACCGAAAAGCGATTTTGGTTCAACACTCGTTGCAGTGACTTGGGATAGCGAAAGCGATCGTCGAGGGGAATTAAAGTCCGCTGCCGACTGGAATACCAGCTTAAATCCTCACTCGAAGATTCATCAGCCATCAGGAAGTAGCCCTGAGCATAGCCTTGAATAATGGCAGGAACATCAAACTTGCTACCAACCAACGGTGTCATCCCTCATTGCTGTGGTGGTGAAACAGTAATGATTATAGGGGAGGAGATAGGGGGGATGGGCAAGGTCAGGGAGATGGAGAAGATAAGGGAGATGGGGGAGGTCAGGGAGATCAGGTGCATTGCTAACTGTTGCTGTTGGTGAATGACTGCCGACCAGATATGGCAGACTTACAGAAATAGCTGCGAGTTTTTGAGGCGATCGCGCTGATGATTGAACCGATTCCACCCATCACCTTACCTCCTGCTCAACATCCTTATCAGGAAGGAGAGTGGTTACGTCAGGTATTACTGAAATGGTTGGATCAGGAGTTTATTCCCGAGCAGGTGAACCATCAAATTGCCGATCGCGCAGCCCAAATTTTTGTCCGGCAACGGATGGAAGGGGAAAATGATTTGGGGTCGCTCGTGTTGGCGATCGTCACTGAAATGGAAGCGTTTGATTTTTCTACCAGCTTTTTCGGGCAATTTGCGGTCGCTAATGCCGTGAGTGACCTGCTATTAGAGAGTTTGGGCATCGATCGCTGCTGTGGTCAATAATGTTATCGCTATGCCATCGCCCAGAACTGATTTTTATCCGCCGAAACTGAATCTACCGTTTGTCCGGTTTGCCCAACTGATTGGCCCTGGCGGAGCATATTTGCTCTACCAAATTGAGCTGGATGTTGATTATGACAGTCTAAATCGGTTAATTGACCTACGGGATCAGCGAGTGCTGTTGTTACCCAACCACCCCACCTTTCAGGATCCGATCGCGGTATTTCTGTTATCTGGCAAACTAGGACAAAAGTTTTACTATTTAGCCGCCTACGAACAGTTTCAGGGCATACTGGGCAAGATTTTTCAGTGGTTGGGAGTGTACTCGATCCGACGGGGATTAGCCGATCGAGCCAGCATTGCCCAAACCATAGACTTACTGACTGAACCAAACTGCCACCTGGTGATTTTTCCCGAGGGTGGTTGTTCCTTCCAAAACGACACCGTCATGCCCTTCCGAGCCGGGGCAGTGCAACTGGCGTTTCAAGCCATGAATCGATCTGTGAAACAGGGGCAGCCCATTCCCGATCTGTATGTGGTTCCGGTCAGCATCAAGTACCGCTATACCCAAGATATGACAGCGGTCATCGAGCGGACATTAAGCCGACTGGAACACACCTTACACATCACTCCCCCGCGTGATCGGTACGAGCGTCTCCGGACGATCGGGGAACGGATCTTGACTCAAATAGAGCGAGAATATGGCATCGAGAACCATATCACTGAGCCGACATCCTGGGATCAACGAATTACTCGGCTAAAAACCCATGTGCTGACCAGTTGCGAACACCAACTGGGACTAACGGCCGCTCCCGGCGATCTCGATCGAGAACGAGTCTACAAAATTCAGTACGCGTTGCAAGAAAAAGCCGAAGCGTTAGACACTAGCTCTACTAATACCGCAGTGCTGCAAGAGTTAGAGGCGATGCGGTGGTCGATGATCCGCATCCTGAATTTTGATGCCCTGCATGATGGCTATGTGGCGGCCGCCCCCACCCCAGAGCGATTTCTCGATACCTTGATTCGGTTAGAGCGAGAGATCTTCAAGATCGATCAACCACCGCCCAAAGGACACCGACGAGTGGCTCTCCGCACTGGAGAACCAGTTAATCTCAAAGATTATTTCGCCGCGTATCAACAGAATCGGGCAGTAACGATCGCCACCTTAGTCAACCAATTCCAGCAAACGGTTCAGGCCAATCTGGATCAGTTAGCCCAGTTAGAGCGATAACTCAATGCAAAAACCAGGGCAAACGATCGCTTACCCTGGCGCAATGCAATAAAAGAGTAACTAACTCGCTACCAACTCGATTTAACGACACCAGGCAACAGACCCTCGTGCGCCATTTCCCGCAATACGTTACGAGACAAGCCAAAATCACGGTAATAGCCTCTCGGACGACCTGTAACCCAGCAACGATTGTGCATCCGAGTTGGAGCGCTGTTGCGAGGAAGCTGTTGGAGTTTCCGATGGATCGTGATCTTTTCTTGCTGAGAGGTGGCAGCCGAAAACTGTTCTAGTAGATCCTGGCGTTTCTGAGAGTACTTCTCTACCAGCTTCTTGCGCTTCTTCTCGCGCTCAATCATGCTCTTCTTAGCCATGAATCGTCCCGTTGTTCCCAGATTGATAAAGACACAGTTATTAATTCTACCGAATTTGATCGGATCTTGACTAGTGGCGATCGCATCAGATATGTCCAGCGATCGTGATCACCTCACTGTGGACAACCCAGTACAACAAGATTCAGCCGTTTCTCGCAAGGGCAAGGGGAGAAATCCCGCCAACGTTCTGCTGTTTCAGGAAGTTCAGTCTTTATAATAAAGATAGCCTCATTATAAAGTTTTATAACGTGAATTCAGCCAACCTGGACTACCTGTCTACCCAGTTAGAAAGCGAAAACACCAAAGATCGGATGTTAGCGCTGGCAGCTCTGCAACATGTCCCCGCTGCTGCTGCCCTGCCATTGATTAAGAAAGTTCTCAATGATGAAAGCTTGCAAATTCGGGCAATGGCCATTTTTGCGCTAGGAATTAAGCAAACCGATGAGTGCTATCCGCTGCTGCTAGACATTTTGACAAATGAAAAAGATTACAGTATCCGAGCAACTGCCGCTGGCGCCTTAGGATATCTCCAAGATCAGCGGGCCTTTGAACCACTGGTTCGGGCGTTGTATGAAGATACCGACTGGCTAGTTCGCTTTAGTGCAGCGGTTTCGCTAGGAAACTTGAAAGATCCCCGGGCGTATGATGCATTGATTCAAGCCTTAGATAGTAAGGAAGTGGTCTTGCAACAAGCGGCGATCGCGGCTTTGGGAGAGATCAAAGCGGTACAAGCGGTTGAGCATATTCTGCGATTCGTGCAGTCCGAGGATTGGTTAGTGCGGCAACGGGTCGCGGAAGCTCTGGGTCAACTACCTTCGGCCAAGAGCCTTTCGGCGTTGCGTTATCTGGAGAAAGATAGCCATTCTCAAGTTTCGCAAGCGGCCAGCTATGCCATCCAACAATTGCTAGAACAACCCGGCAGCTAGTCGTTTGTTGGTGAGCATTGCCAGGTCATCTCTATCTTTAGAGCTGATCCAGCCAGTCTTGCAGTTCTCGGGCTAACCAGTGCTGTTCTCTGGAGGTGAGGTGATGGCCAACATGCTGATCTGGAGCCCACGATCGCTGCATCACGATCACTTCTCCTAACGAGTTCGTGGTGACGTGATCGATCGCCGTTAGCGGCAGGCGATACCGGTAGACTCGACACCCCAACACCCACCATTCGATCGTTAGCTGGTCGCGATCGCCCTGCACCCGATAAGTGCGTAGCGCGGCCAAAGGAGACTTTAACCAGCCTTGGGGAATTTTGAGAAACTCCTGATGAATCCCCCGGACACTAATCACCAAAATCCAGGCGATGATGGCGCCAGGCAGCAAGAGTAACAGGAGTAGCCAACCAACATACGGGATGAGCGGCAACAGTTGCCACAAACCAGACACAAATAGCGCTAACAATCCCATAATGGCGGCAATATACGCTCCGGAAGAACTCGACATCAACACGAGTTTAGCGATCGAGGTGACACAATCTAGTAGGAAAAAACGCGGACAGGCCGGAATCGTCACCGTTAGTTTTTGAGGAGAGTGCGCCAATTGGATGCGGCTACCCCGAGGCGACTGGCTAGTTTGTAAGGGATAAACGATCGCTCGGTTAGCTCGTAAATCGGCTAGGGCTTGGTTAGCGGAGCGATAGCGATATTCCAGATTTGGCTCCGTTAAGGCACTGACCCAGTTCACTAAATTGACATTGACACTGACACGATCGCGGAACTGAATCCGTAAATGTTCTTGGGGCAAATCGGCCGGAGCAATTCCCGTCAGCAAATGAATTAATGTGGCACCCAAGGCATATAAGTCCGAGGCTGGTTCTGCCCGGCCCCAAAATTGTTCTAGGGGGGCATATCCAGTACTACCGACGATCGTAAAGGTCACACCTGTGATCGCAGCTTGATTTTGCACGGCGCCAAAGTCTACAAGATAAATGCCCTGATTCTGCCCCCAAATTAAGTTACTCGGTTTAATATCTCGATGCAGGAGTGGGGGAGTTTGGTGATGCAAATAAATTAGAATCTGCAACACTTGGGCAGCAATCTCCCGAATTTGGGCTTCACTAAATCGTTCGCCACGATCGAGGAGAGTTTGTAGCGAAGCGCCAGGAATAAAGTCTTGCACTAAAGCGAACCATCCTAAGGCTGCTCCAGCCGTTTGATCAAGGGCAAAATAGTCTCGGTAGCGAGGGATGCCGGGATGATCGAGGTGTTGCAGTACATGGGCTTCCCGCTCAAATAGTTTCAAGTCATCCCATACCATCTGGGGACTAAATGCCAGTAGCTTCACGACCACAGCACAGTCTGCCTGACGATCGTGGGCTAACCAGGTTTGCCGACCCACACAATTGCCAAGGAGTTGCCGCAGATGGTAGCGGTCTTGCAAGACAGCATCTGGAGTCAGCATGACGAGCAATTGGCAAGGAAAAGAACCAGACTTACGAGGTAGCTACTCACCCAACGGCCAGGATTTCGGTAATTTCAGCGTTCTAGAACATGGTCTAAAAGTGCTGGGAACTGAGTGCTGAGTGCTGAGCAGAAGTGAATGCTTAGTCCTCAGCACTACCTCAACTAAGGTTTTGGGGGTTCACACCAGATCCTAGGGCGAAATTTGTCCCTCGATCGTCACTTCGGCTTGATGGCTCAAGCTAGCTCCAGTATGCCCTGTTAGCACCCATAAGATGGCGCGCGCCCCATCTCGCAATGACTTTTGCAGGGGTTCAGTATTGCGGTGAGAAGGCACGACAACTGGCTTAAGGGTAATGCCTCGGCTGCCAAACACAATTTCGCCAATCACCCGTGCCCGGCGCATGTGGTAATCCGAGGTGATTAAATACACGCTATTAATGCCGTTTGCCTGGAGTTGATCCACGATCGTGGTGAAGTTTGTCACCGTATCGACAGCAGCCCGATCGATATGAACCCGCTGCATCGAAATGCCGGCATCAGCAAACGTACCCTCGGTATACTCTGGATTGCTGCCCCCCGATACCCAAATCGGTAATTCTGGATGTTGCCGTGCAAATGCAGCCGCAAAGTCTTCCCGCTCCGGCGCACCGCCCAAAACCAGCATGGCCTGAGGTTGATCGAAATAACCTTGGATGTGTCGATAGCCTAGCCAGAGACTTGGAATCAGTAATGGTAGCCCCAGCCACAACATTAGTTTGAACCGGAAACGCCGCTGAGGCTTCGATCGTAGATGACCTGGGCGGATGGCTCCCTTCAGTCCCATGATGAATATCCGTATCGTGCAATGGGCTATTGAGCAGGTTGTTGGGGCTGGGAAGAGGGAATCTTTCTCTCCTGGGCTTGGGCGATCGTCGCTTGAATTCTAGGAGTGGCTAGCAGTTTTTTCGTGTCTGCTAATAACCGCTCGCCCCAAAGGTTTTCCTTAAGAAATTTCAAGTCACTATAACGGCTATCTAACTTAATCGCGGCTTCTCCCAGCGCTATACCTTGCTCGCGATCGCCCTTGGCGTATAGGGCTACGGCCGTCGCCAATAATGGTTCTGCCGCTTTCGCGTCTACAGATACCGCCGATCGCCAATGCCGAATTGCCGCATCAGCATCCCCAGTTTCATACTTGATTAATCCAATATTATTAATGGCTGGCCAAAAGTTTTTATCCAGGGCCACCGCTCGTTCGTACTGCGTAACGGCATTCCCATATTCTCGCAGCATCAAATAAGCATTTCCTAAATCGAATAATGCCCCAGGCACATCCGGCTTAATCTTTAAGCCCTGTTTGATGTAGTTCACTGCCGTTGAGTACTGGGCTTTCTGGAAGTACGCTGACCCCAAAGCAAAAAATACGGCTGCACTTTTACTATCTAGTGCCTGCGCCCGCCTGAGCGCTGCGATCCCGTCATCGAGCTGATTGGTCTGCAAATACAGGCCACCCACCAATGCCCAAAGCTCTGCACTTTTAGGCACCAATTGCGTCGCTAATTTAGCTCGTTGCATTGCCAGTTCATACTGTTGGAACTGCGCCAACTGCGACGCTTCCTTAGCCAAACTTAACCCTTGCAGTTCTAGCTTGCTGGGATCTAGCTGGATGGTATGGGGAACAAGCATTTGCGCCGTGGCTGGTTGGGCAACTCCCCAGACACCGATCAAGACGAGAAATGAAAGAACAGAAGCACGATTCGGCACGGTACAGCCTTTGGAAAAACGTGAATGTGATGTCAGATAGCTTAGTCGATCTCGCTGCGATCATGGCATAAATTCTGACAAACCGTTAGTTCACCATCAATGAATGCCATTAATCAAGCGTAGAAATCTGTAAATTGATCGGGGCGATCGCGATCGAGGGCATTCTGAACATGATGTTAACTACGGTGATGGCATGAATCGCAACGATCGTGGCCTTGGTCGCATCAGGCTAATTGGTAGCTTATGCGTAGCGGGTACAGTGTTAGCGTTAGGGATTCATAGCACTATCAGTAATCCCAAACCCTTCTCCTTCTCGCCCTCAGAGCCATCTGATCCCAGTGCCATCCAAATAGCCAAAGGCAGCACTAACCGATTGAATGCCCAATCACCCGTAGGAGTCAACATGAGTGAACTGGTAGATTGGACAACACAATGGGCCTTTGTGGATGCGTTCAAAATTTCTCGATCGTGGATTGCCCAAAAGCAGGGAGCC
Source organism: Microcoleaceae cyanobacterium (assembly GCA_036703105.1). Classification (GTDB taxonomy): domain Bacteria; phylum Cyanobacteriota; class Cyanobacteriia; order Leptolyngbyales; family Leptolyngbyaceae; genus Pantanalinema. Next base: position 9,937 of record DATNPU010000183.1, on the reverse strand, counting down.
TCTTGGGGGCAGGGTGGTCAGTTGAAGCTCACGCCGGAAGGCTGGATTGCCTCTTTGGAACCCGGTCAATACGTGGATGCTCCCATGTTTGATAACGGGCTGCACTACCCCGCAGGCAAATACACCGTGTTTTATGATGGCGAAGGTAAAATTGGATTTAACTACGATAGCGGCAAAATTATTAGTGAATCGCCAGGTCGCTTAGTGGTTGATGTGAAACCGCAGGATAGTGGCATTGTGCTGCAAGTCTTGGCTACGAATCCCGCTAACCCCATTCGCAATATTCGGGTGATTATGCCGGGGTTTGAGACGACCTACCAAAAGCAACCCTTCCATCCGTTATTTCTAGAACGGCTATCCCGGTTTAAGGTAATCCGATTTATGGATTGGATGAAAGCCAATGGTTCGCCGGTGAAGGAATGGGCCGATCGCCTTACCCCTCAGCACTCGACTCAGATGAGCGATCGGGGGGTGGCGTTGGAATACATGATCCAGTTAGCCAATACTCTCCATGCCGATCCCTGGTTTACGCTGCCCCATGAAGCCTCCGATGATTACGTGCGGCGGTTTGCCACGATGGTGCGCGATCGCCTCGATCCGTCGCTCAAGGTATATATCGAGTATTCCAATGAAGTTTGGAACTACGCCTTTTCACAAACCCGGGATTTAGAGAAGCGCGGATTAGCCCTGAATTTAGCGCCCGGTGACGGTGGCATGTCGATGATTCGCTACTATTCCCAGCGATCGGTAGAAATTTTCAAGATTTGGGAAGAAGTTTTTGGTGGCAGACAGCGGCTCGTGCGCGTGTTGGCCTCACAAATGGTCAATCCCTGGTTGGGCGATAAGGTATTGACCTGGAAAGATGCTTATAAACATGCCGATGTCTATGCGATCACGGGGTACTTCAGTGGCAAAGGTATCGTGGAGCAAGAGAACGTCGATCGCACCTTACGCATGACTCCCGACCAAATCATCGACAACATTCTGGAAGAAATCCGTACTGATAACCGCAAGCTATTAATTAAAAATGCCGCTTTAGCCAAGCAATTCGGTCTGAAACTCGTCGCCTACGAAGGTGGTCTTGGATTATACAGCCACAATATGGGTGATAAAGAACCACAAATGACGGCCCTGTTGAACTCCGTCAATCGCCATCCTCGGATGCGTGAGGTGTATCAAGAGTATCTCAAGCTCTGGCGACAAGCTGGTGGCGGATTATTTAACCAGTATTACTACATTGGGGGCTTTAGTAAATGGGGGTCGTGGGGAGCTTTGGAATATCAGGATCAGGATCTAAAACAGGCCCCAAAGTATCAAGGCTTAATGGACTTCATTCAAGCAAATCCCAGTACCACACCTTAAATGATGAAATATCCGATTTATGTACTCACGGCAGTCATGCTAGTCGTGATTTTGCAAACGCTTTACTTTTATCCTCAGTTACCCGAGACGATCGCGTCTCACTTTGATGCCCTCGGCAAACCAAATGGCTGGTCACCCAAATCGGTGTTTTTCGTGATCTATGCTGGGGTACTGGCTCTAGATGCCTGGCTGTTTTGGGGCATGCCTCAAGCCATTGAACGCCGGCCCGATCGCCAAATCAATTTGCCGCATAAAGAGTATTGGCTAGCCGCCGATCGACGGGCCGATACCTTTGCCTTTATTCGGGAACAGTTACGCTGGTTTGGCGTGGCCAACCTGTTACTGATGGTTTGCGTGTTTCAACTAGCGATTAGCGCCAACCTCAATCCACCCCCCAAATTACCCGTTGTGCAAATCTGGACAGTACTTGGGGCTTATCTGATTTATACGATCGGTTGGTTAGTCAATTTCTACCAACACTTTCGCCGCCCCAGTTAATCGAAAAAACTGTTAATCCAATTTATCGCCACTAAGAATGAAAATCGGATCGATCGCGGCAAACCTTTGATTAATCCCGCGTTTCTCCAGTCGATTAATCGATGCCTGGATTACCTCAACATTCCGAACTTGAAGTTCAGCAAAACTTTCGGAGACTTGATACAAATTCTCCAAATTAGCCGCGATCGCCACCACCCGTCCTTCTGGCTGCAAGCGCTTCCATACCTCACTCATAATCGATTTAATCGATTTTCCGCCACCAATCAATACGCGATCCGGTTGGGGCAAATTCACCAAACTTTCTGGGGCACTGCCTTCAATCACCGTGACATTCTTTACCTCAAAGCGATCGCAGTTACGCCGAATTAAATTGGCGACATCCCCATCTCGCTCCACCGCCACAATTTGCCCCTGAGGAGCCAACAACCCCGCTTCTACCGACATCGTACCTGTCCCCGCCCCAATATCCCAAAACACCGAATCACGGCAGAGTCGGAGGGAAGATAGCATCAGCAACCGCACTTCTCGCTGACTCATAGGAATTCCGGGCAACCGTTCAAATAGGTCGTCAGGGATGCCGGGAGTGACGTAAGACCAGAGGGAGGGGGGCATGGGGAATGAGGGAGAGGGGTCAGGATAGATTGACTATCTAGTGATTACTTTAAGGGTTTTTAGGTCGGGGTCGGCACACCCACTGATCATGCCACCGAAGGCTAATACTTGCTGCAAATAGTCGATCGCGGCGGGCGTGATTCGTTCTCCTGGCATCAACACCGGAATTCCGGGTGGATAAGGACAGATTAGTTCCGCACTAATAGCATCGATCGCCTGCTCAACCTCCACCACTTCTGCCACCGCGAACCAAGCTTGCCGAGGACTTACTACCATTTCCCCAACTATCCTCTGCCAGCTTACTCCCCCATCTCCCTTATCTTCTCCATCAACCTCGCATCCCCCGCTCTCCACCTCCTCAATCAATTGCCGAATTCCCTCCACCAGTCGCTCAATATCCGCTGCGGTATTCCCCAAACTGATGATGAAAGTGAGATGTTGTAACGCGGGCAGTTCACACGTCACTCCTAACCGTTGATGCAGAATTTCATCGGCTGTAAAGCCATCGATGCCTAAACCTGTGACGTTTACCGTCAACCGGGTACGATCGAGCGCCCAAAAACCAGGAGTCGTCGCTTGCTCAGGCTGTAACAAGGCTAATCCGGGCAGTTGGCCTAAGCGCGATCGGGCTTGATCAGCTAACTGTAATGTTCGTGCCAGTAATTCTTTACCTGTAGTCGCCATTTGGTGACGGGCCGCATCCAAACTGGCTAGTAGTAGATAATTTGGACTCGTGGACTGGACTAACTGGAGCGCTCGACTCACGCGATCTCCATCGACCCGACTCCCCCGCCGATGTAACATTGCCGCCTGTGTTAAGGCAGACAAGGTTTTGTGGGTCGATTGCACCGTTAAATCAGCCGTTGCGACCAGAGCTGGAGTTGGTAGCTCGGGATGAAAGGTAAAGTGGGCACCATGCGCCTCATCCACCAATAACGGAATGTTGTACTGATGGGTCATCTCTGCGATCGCGGCTAGATCACTACAAGTACCGTAATAGGTGGGATAAACCACCATGACCGCTTTGGCATCCGGATGTTGAGCGAGTGCAGCTGCGATCGTGGCTGGAGTAACCCCATGCGCCAGATCCCACTCTGGGTCATACTCTGGCTGGACAAAAATAGGTATCGCGCCTGAGAGAATCAAGCCGGAAATCGCTGACTGGTGGACATTACGCGGCAAAATGATTTTGTCACCGGGATTACAGGTGGCCAGCATCATGGCGAGCACCCCACTAGTTGAGCCATTCACCAAAAACCAGGTCTGATCAGCGCCAAAAGCTTGTGCCGCTAGCCGTTGGGCCGATTGAATCACTCCTTGGGGCGCAAATAAATTATCTAATTCCGGCAATTCTGGTAGATCGGCTCGACTAGCTTGAGTACCCAACAACTCAATCAGCGATCGCTCCATACCCTGCCCCCGCTTATGCCCAGGCGTGTGAAACGGCGCATAGTCACGCTTAGCCCCAGCCTGAAGCGCTGACAGCAAGGGAATTTGGGTCTGATCCAGGGGCTGATTCATGAATCTTGTTTTTCGAGCGATCGCACCGCTTGAACACCCTGCCATACCTGGATCGGATTCCCCCGCAGTAATCCAGCTACTCCATTTAACACTTTGAGTTCTGGCAAATCTGGATTGAGGGCTAAACCTTGGTTTAAGGCAGATTGAGCCGGTCTTGCCCGAAAATCATACAAGTTGGCAAAGGCTAAGTAAGCGTAGGCATAAGGATTTTGAGAATCAAGCGCCACCACCCGTTCTAAGGCCGCGATCGCTGGATCCACTCGTTGCTTCAATACATTAGCTAACGCCAGAGTATAAGCAAATTTGAGATTATTGGATTCCTGCTGCAACCGATAATCCATCGCCTGCCAGGTTTGGTTGACATAATCCTGATTGGGATCATATTGGCTAATGCGTCCCACTTCCTCAAAGATCTGATCCAATTCCCGTCTGCCATAGGGGAGCTTAGCGGCCAGTTCCCGTAATTGCGTTACTAGATCAACTTCGGGAGCTGGACTCATCGGAGCTGTGGCCGTAATCCGCAACTGCACTTGCGGAACTGCGATCGCAGCCGTCTCCCCGGTTTGCCGATTTAAGTAAGTCGCTTCCAGCGTGTATATCCCTTCCGCATGTTTAGGTGGCAGCATAGCCATGCGTTCAATCACCTGAAATGACGCCGATCGCTCCTCGGGGGTGACCGCTTGCGGGTGGAGAAATCCAGCTGCGATCGCATGATCATGCAACCATCGATCTGCCCCTTCCTCGGCCCTTGCCGCTTGCTTCCGCCAAGTCAGCAACACTAAGCCTGGTTCTAAAGCATCCCATCGTCCAGACCATTCATAGGTAACCGGCACAGGTTTACCAGGGGGTGCTTGGTTCGGTACAGTCAGGCGATCGAGACGAATTGGTGCTGTGAGAGATGGGGCAGATTGGGGAGATGGGGCAGCGATAGGAACGCTTGGTTCTGGAGACCCAGGTACTCCAACTGGCTGTCCCCGAGCCCCGGAATCCTGGTTGTCTACAGCGACTAAAGGTTTCACTTCGACTACAGGCACTCGCTGGCGATAGAGTTTTAAGCTGGTGCGATCGGGTAATTCCCAGGTTTTTTGGAGTTGGAAATCAGTTTCGGCTTCTATAGCGTTGACTAAAGCTTTTTGGGCCCGTTTCCTCCGAATCGCCCCTTGGCTATCCGTTTTTGTCAGCATCCACGGCAACGATCGCTGGTCTGACTCCACATTACCCATGCGTGTCCCGACTTGCCGCCCATACACTTGAAAGTTGTGCAGCATTCCGTAGTAGTTGATATTGTGCTGGTTAATTTCTGGGGTGGAAGGCAGAACGCCGATCGTGGATTGTAAGTATGGGTCTGCCTGAGCAACGGCTGCTACCACTTGGGCATGGGGAAAGTCACCCGCTACAACAGCTGGATGTCTGGCCAAGGACTGTTGATTCAACCCAAGGCTGGCAAACGGAGACACACCCACCAGAAAGATCAGCCCCGATAAGACCAAACTGCCCCAGCGCAAAATACTCCAGGAGCGCGGCAACAACGTTAACCCATAGGCCAGAATCACAGCGATTACAGGCAGATAGGGCACCGTATACCGGGAGTCTTTATTGATGTTCAGTGAACAGAGAATATAGGCTCCGACACAGAACACCAATAGCCACACGATCGCCTGTTGCGATTGCCAAAATCGCTGCTCTCGGTAATCCCGACTTTTTGGTGCATAGTCATCTGCACCGGCCCATTGACTACTAACTCGTCCGGGTCGCCAGAACAAAACAAACCCCACGATCGGAATGAGAAATAGTGGCAGGGAAACACTACCAGGCAACAGTTTCAAATAAAACGTCCAGGCATCGAGCGATAGCAGTGATGGATCTCCTTCCGCGATCGCCGCATCGATCGTGGCCCGTTTGCTACCCGTTAGCACTAATAGCCAGTTCGTCCGATACCAGGGATAGCAGGTTGCTGCGGCCAATAACACTGCTGCCAACCATTGCAGCAATCGGCCCCAGGCACGGGATCTGATAGTTTCAACCGCAACCCACAACAGCGGCACTAGCAAAAATAGCAGCGCCGTTTGCTTGATTAGTAATGCCAGCCCAAAGGTTAGCCCCGTCACTAGGGCAAATAACCAGGACAAGAGAGTATTCAAATTGGGAAAAGAGAGTGCTACTCCAGGGAATGATGGCAACACCACCGATCGCACTCCCAACATTGCTGGGGCTAAGCCCTCCTTCCCTAAGGGAGTGTGTGGCTTTTGCCGATCCTGCCCAGCCTTATGCAGCTTGCATCCTGCCAACCACGCTTGCCCCCGCCATAGAGTTAGACAGGTAAAACAGAGGGCAACCGCCGCCGCTAAGGGGTAATCCAGAAGATAGTCTAGACGCACTCGGTACAGTCCTGGCATCAGCAGGGAAATTCCCGCTGCCCATAACCCAACCGATACCGAAAATAAACACCAGCCCAGAGTATAAACGGAACCGAGCAAAATCGCGCTGTAGAGTAGATTCACACACGTACTTTGATCGGCTCCTGCCCCTAGTAGGCTGAGAAATGGCGCCGTGGAAATGAACACCAGAGGTGGCAGTTTGGTGGAAAGTTGCCATAAATGCACCCACCAATCGGTCGAGAACCAATCCGGCGACTGAAATGCCCGCCAGTAGTTAAGGGCTGAATTCAGGTACTCTGCCTGATCCCAAGCAGGCATGGTGCGATCGATCGCAAACCAGACTAGATCGACCACGGCTCCTATGCCCCAAATCGCTACCAGTACTGGCAGTCCCTTCAGCCACGCCGATCGTTTGCTCACCTCACCCATGCATTTGCCTACTTCAAATGTTTACTCATCTTTACATGGGGAATCCCTGCTTCCTCAAAAATTTCCCCTTCTGGCTCAAATCCCAACTTGGCGTAAAACGCTTCCACGGCAGTTTGGGCATGAATACGTACTTCTCGCACCTGACGTTCATTCAGGATGGCTAGTGCCCTTTCCATCAATTGTTTGCCAATCCCCTGCCCTCTAGCCGCCGCCAACACCGCCACCCGTTCTAACTTCACCACTTGTGGATTGAGATAGCGCATTCGTGCCGTCCCGATCGCCTGTCCTCTCTGGATAGCCAGTAAATGTTCAGCCTGCTGATCCAACCCATCAAACTCCAGAGCCGCATCAACTCCTTGTTCCACCTGAAACACTTGCTGCCTGACCTGGTAGATCTGAGGAAAATCACCGGGTAGTTGAGCCAGCCGAATCGTTAAATCACTCATTTTTGCGGTTTTTCTCGCCTTAGAGAAAGTGCTAAAGGGTAATGGGGCAGGATCAACCGACCAATCCAGGTCAGCCTGACGTTCCACTTCCCACTTATTTGGCATTTCCTTATGGTAAAAGAACGGGCATTCTGGCTGGCATGGTCACAACTCCATGGCGTTGGGCCAATCCTACTCAAGCGCTTACAGCAACAATTCGGTAATTTATCGACTGCGTGGTCAGCTAAAGCTACCGCTCTGATGGCAGTAGAGGGCATTGGCCAGCAGAGTGCTGACACGATCGTTGCCCAACGACAACAATACGACCCAGAGACCCTTCTGGCAGAACACGAACAACAGAATCCCCATTTCTGGACGCCTGCCGATGCTGACTATCCTCGCTTATTGCTAGAAATCCCCGATCCGCCAGCGGTGTTGTATTACCGGGGGCAAGTTGAGCTACAAGAAAATTTAGGACAAGTCCCAAGTATTGCGATCGTCGGCACCCGTTCCCCTTCTGACTATGGCAGACGTTGGACGCGTCGCCTCAGTGCCGCATTGGCCAAACAAGGATTTACTATCATCTCTGGATTAGCTCAAGGCATTGATACCGAAGCGCATCGCAGTTGTTTGCAAGCGGGTGGACGCACGATCGCGGTCGTCGGCACGGGAGTGGATGTCGTTTACCCCTGGTCAAACCGCGAATTATGTCAGCAGGTGAGCGCACAAGGATTAGTCCTGAGTGAATATCCCGCTGGGACCCAACCCGATCGGATTCATTTCCCCCGTCGCAACCGGATCATTGCAGGTTTAAGTCGGGCCACCTTAGTTTTAGAAGCGCCGGAGCGATCGGGTGCCCTGATTACCGCTCACTTAGCCAACGATTATGGCCGGGATGTGTACATTCTTCCGGGTAGCTTAGACAATCCTCGATCGCTCGGTTGTCTGAAACTATTGAACAATGGGGCACAAGGTATCCTAGGCGAAGAGCACCTGCTTGATTTACTGGGAACGCTACCCCAACTACCACCGTCCTCTTCTGAGTCAGCTCTAGATCAAATTGCGTTGCCCTTAGACCTGCCGCCCGACCTGACTCAAGTGCTCCAGGCAGTCACCGAGTTAGCCCAACGATCAGAGAACGACGCTGTGCAACTTGACCAACTTGCTCCAGTCACTCACTTGAATGCAGGGGAGATTTCTAGTGCTTTACTGCAACTTGAACTGATGGGACTAGTCGTTCAGCTACCCGGAATGCGCTATCAGCGACATTAAGTTTTATCCGGGATACTTTCAATCACCTCGAAAATAGTTAACGTTTGGACAATATTAATTGATAGAACTTAACTAAATGCCATCTCGATAAATAATAGGAAAGGGCGATCGCCCCTCTGCTTCAACTGATCCCATTTATATGAGGCAACTGCATGTCCGATTGGCTAGCACAGCAAGTTACCAGCATCATGAGTTCGATGGGCTATCTAGGCATCGGCTTGCTAATGTTTCTCGAAAACCTGTTTCCACCGATTCCGTCTGAGCTGATCATGCCCCTAGCCGGGTTTACTGTAGCCCAGGGCAAGATGGAGTTTTTACCTGCTGTGGCGGCTGGAGTGATCGGAACAGTCTTGGGCGCCTATCCCTGGTACTTTATTGGCAAGTTAGTCAGTGAACCGCGCCTCCGGGCATGGGCCGATCGCTATGGTAAATGGCTAACCGTTTCGGGCCGAGATATCGATCGAGCCAACAACTGGTTTACGCGACATGGTGGAATGGCGGTGTTTTTGTGTCGGTTGGTGCCAGCTGTACGGACATTAATTTCTCTACCTGCCGGAATTAATGCCATGCCATTATTGCCATTCACGCTGTATTCCACCATAGGAACAACCCTGTGGGTCGGCTTGCTCACCTTCCTGGGTTATAAACTGGGTGAAAACTATGAATTAGTGGATGAGTGGTTAGGGCCAGTCTCAAAAGTAGTCGTTTTGGGGTTAATGTTGGGGTTTGGCGTTTGGATCTTCAAGCGGCGGCAATCCTTCAAGCGGAAACACCGGAAATCCTAGAAAACCCTATATAATCGGTTGCCCAGTTGGTGACATTTGCGGCAGCTTGCTGGAACTAATCCTCCTCATTCCTACTCAATCGCTTTATGGACTTCGATGTTACCCATTTAGTACGATCGTTCGGTCAGCTTGGAGTCTGGGGCATCGTCTTTGCCGAATCCGGCTTACTGGTCGGGTTCTTGCTCCCAGGCGACAGTCTGCTGTTCACAGCAGGATTTCTAGCATCACAAAACCTATTAAATATATATGCTCTGGTTCTCGGTGCATTTATCTGTGCAGTTCTAGGAGATAATGTTGGCTATGCCACTGGGTATAAGGTCGGTCGTCGGTTGTTCCGCCGGGAAAATTCGCGCTTTTTTCATAAGAAGCACTTGATTTCCGCGCAGAACTTCTATGATAAGCATGGGAGAAAGGCGATCATCCTGGCCCGATTCATGCCTGTAGTTCGCACATTTGCACCGATTGTCGCTGGCATTGGCGCAATGAACTACCGGATATTTGTTGCTTATAACATAATTGGTGGTTTTGTTTGGACATTTGGTATCACACTACTTGGCTATTTTCTAGGGCAGGTTATTCCCGATGTCGATAAATATTTAATACCGATTATTTTGGTGATTGTGGTGGTCTCTTTTGCACCATCCATCTTTCATCT
>DATNPU010000179.1:0-16478 GCA_036703105.1 Microcoleaceae cyanobacterium | reverse complement strand
GGGATTGATAACGATTAGGTTTAGGTAAGCCAATGTAATCCTTAAAGCGACCGGGGATCGGACGGAACATATCATGCACGATCGCTAATGCCCGGTAACATTCTTCATTCGTTTCAACGATGATCCGAACTGCTGCCACATCATAAATTTCTTCATAGCCTTTCTGCTGCCGTTGCATCTTTTGGTAGATGCCATACAGATGCTTGGGGCGACCATTGAGATCAACCGCTTTAATGCCAATCTGCTGTAATCGCTGTCGTAGCGTCCCGACGACATTACTTAAACCAGTTTCTCGATCGCCCCGTTTTTCGGAAACCAGATCTTGAATTTCACGGTAAGACTCTGGCTCCAGATATTTAAAGGCTAAATCTTCTAATTCCCATTTAAACCGACCGATCCCCAACCGATTAGCTAGGGGAGCAAAGATTTCACGGGTTTCCAGCGCAATAATCCGCCGCTTATTGTCAGCGAGATGCTCTAGCGTTCGCATATTATGTAGGCGATCGGCCAGCTTAACTACAATGACGCGAATATCCTGCGCCATCGCCAAGAACATGCGGCGGAAATTTTCGGCCTGTCGCTCAGTTTTGCTAGAAAAGTTAAACTTAGAGAGTTTGGTGACTCCTTCTACCAGTAACCGGACTTCTTTGCCAAACCGTTGTTCGAGTTCCTCCAGAGTAATCTCGGTGTCTTCGACCACATCATGTAAGAATCCGGCGGCAACTAATGCGCTGCCCCCACCCAAATCCCGCAGCAACCCAGCCACTGCCACTGGATGCATAATGTAGGGTTCACCTGATGCCCGATATTGTCCTTCGTGGAGTCGGTAGGCAAACTCAAAAGCACGGCAGATGAGATCGGCATCGGAGCGGCTACTTTCAGACTCGGTGCATTCCTGGGAAGCTTGCCGCGTAGCCAGACATTCCTGTAGCCAGTCAGGAATGACAAACTGAGATGAAGAGACAGGAGCCGTAAGATTCATGCGATTACACTGATCGATCAGAAGGCTCGAACCAGCAGTAGTACTGATTCAGGCTATTGAACTAGAAAAGCAGGAGAGGGCAAAACAGCAAATTGGCTGATTCTGCCGCACCAGGGATATGTTATGGATGCCAATCGTGGTAGAAGCAACTTCAACTCCCCATAAAGAGAATCGGCAGTGTTACCTCGGCACAAAACGGGTGGGTAGGGAAATAGTATGACCTGATCCCGCAACGGGGATCGTTGAATACAGGTTTTTATCGGTTAAGGTACTAAGAGTTTGCCCTAAGTAAACGCTGCTTAGAACAAAATTTGCAGATTACTCTATCGCCGTAATGCTCTAGTTAACCTACATCTTAGCAAGACCAGCAAAAAACTTTACATCTATTCGTAATTTTGGTGGTAAATACTCCGCTGACAGGATTGAGTTGTTTAGCAGTCTAAAACTCTGAATGGAACCATCAATAGGAATGTTGCCATTATCACATCAAACAGTGTATCGATCGCTACAAAAACAGATCGAGGCATTACAAACCACGATATCCAACTCCCCGATCGAGGTCACTACCTTTAAAGCTGCAATCACCGAGTTACAGACAGGATTTCAAACAGAAATTGTACCGAGGTCGATCGCTGACCTTGATCCCCAATTAGCCCAACGGGTACAGTCCGTTCACGTCGAAATCGATAAGCAATTGCGACTGTTGGGCATGGATGTCATGTTTTTACAGGCTGCCCGTCAGGTGACGACTATAGAGCAACGACAGCAGCAAATTCGCGATCGCGTAAATCTCCTGTTACGTTACTGTGATGCTTTACTAGGAGCGGCATAAAATGAACTGCTAAAGCTGAATCAGGAGATGAGCCAGTGCAGTGTCCTAAGGATCGAACGGTAGCATTAGTCGATCGCACGTTAATGGAGCAGGTGGTCGCAAAACACTGCCCGCAGTGTGAAGGGCACTGGATTCCGGCAACAGATTATCAGGCATGGCAGGCAGAACATCCCCAGACTACTCAAGATGCGGACATTTTAGACAAACTTGTAGAACTGTCTGCGGAACCCGCACCATTGGATGCGAAAGCCGCATTTTGTCCAGAGTGCGGTACCTATTTGGCCCGAGCCAAGGTTAGCCTCAAAACTCCCCTTTACTTAGAGCGTTGTTTAAGTTGTGGCGGGTTTTGGTGTGATCGTGGTGAGTGGGAAATTTTAGAGCAGGTGGGACTGCATCGATCGCTGGAACGATTATTTTCTAGTGGTTGGCAAGCGTTGGCACGGGAACGGGAACAAATCGCCCATGAACGCCAGGCGGTATTTGACAAATTAGGTAAAGATTTAGCCACCCGATTTTTTGCTTTAGCTAAAGAATTAGAACAGCATCCGCATGGAGAATTTGCTGCCGCCTATTTAATGCGACAGTTTGATCCTGAATAGGTTGAAACCATTAAGGAGGCACGATTGCTCGCACCTCCTTGATTTAGATAGATGAAAGATTAAACCTCAGCAATGAGATTAATCGTCATCCTCATCTATATCGTCATCATCCATACTGCCGCCAATCAGATCGTCATCCTCATCGGGCAGAATCGCGGGTGGATATAGATCATCATCGCCATCGCTAGGATTACCGTAGCTACCAAAGGTGTAGCTGGGACGATCCTCAATGTCCAAACCGTATGCCCGAGCCGTGCGATCGTCGAGAACAACATCTTTCAGATCGGCATCTTCATCGAAGACGCTAACTCCGTCATAGGTGAGATCAACATCCGTTGGACTACCTACCTCTTCATAGGCGTTAAAGCCCGTTCCAGCCGGGATCAACCGACCGATAATCACGTTCTCCTTCAAGCCACGTAACCAGTCAGATTTCCCTTCGATCGCGGCTTCCGTTAAGACCCGAGTGGTCTCTTGGAAACTAGCGGCGGAAATGAAACTATCCGTGTTTAAGGATGCCTTCGTAATCCCGAGGAGTACGGGAGTATACTCCGCCGGTGCTCCACCCGTGATCGACATGGCTTCATTCACTTGCTCAACCTGATAGAGTTCGACTAACTCACCCGGCAGCATCGTGGTATCTCCACCATCATCCACCCGAGCCTTCGAGGTCATCTGACGCACAACGACTTCAATGTGTTTGTCAGAAATATCAATCCCTTGAGATTGATACACAGACTGCACCTCACTCACGAGGAAGGTTTGCACCTCTCGTAAACTTAGGAGAGCCGCATCATGGACACCTAACGTTTCTCGGTTCGCTTTGAACAGGATTTCCAATAATTCATGGGGGTTAGCTGGCCCATCGGTTAACCGCTCTCCAGCGACCACCTCCTGACTATCAGAAATAATCAAGTTTTGTCCAGGGGTCAAATTATATTCATTGATCACCCCATCTGACTCGATCACTTTCACATCGACGGAATCATTGTCCTCGTCGTAAACGACCTGGGCTGTACCAGAACGTTCCGCCAGAACACAGGCTTCCTTCGGTTTGCGAGCTTCCAAGAGTTCCTCAATCCTCGGTAGACCTTGAATGATGTCTCCGGTTTTCGCCCGCTCAAACACCAGTAATACCAGGTGATCCCCCCGTTGTACCAAGTCACCATCGTCAATGTGCAGTACCGCTCCCGGAGACACCCGGTAGGGACGAGCTACTCGTACAGTGATTTGGTTGTCGCCAACATGCACAACCTGACCGGAATCTTGTAGAACTGTGTTAGGAGCAATTTCAGAGCCAGCGACTACCAGTTCCCCAACTTTGACGGTTGGCTTTCCATTAGTCGGCACACTCTGTAAATCTGCATCCCGCACCACGAGAATTCGGCGGATTGCCTCCATGCCTTCCCGAATCCCGCGCACTTCTCCCGCTTCCTTACATTGGATTTCAGTGCGGGCGACTACGGCACCAGGAGCAATCTGGTCCCCATCCTTGACCAGCACTCGGGTATGGGTACTGCCCTGAGTCGGATCAGCGGCAATATCGCGTCGAATCACTAGCGATTCTAGAATCACCAGTTGTAGACGCAGAATTTCTGCATCAGTTTCGTCTGGAACTAGTTCAATGTCAGCCGCCAGTTGGGGTGCATCTTTGTCAATTTCCAGAACTAACTGGATCTTGAGCAACTCTAGGCCCTCAACCGACTTCACCCGTTCACCGTCTTTGTAGGGCATCCGTTGCACAGCCCGGAGTCGAATCGATCGCCCAGATTCCTCGTTAGTTGATTCTTGACTGGGAACCGAAGGCTCATCGGGAACTGGGAATTCCTCGACGGGGCGCAGCAACAAGGCGGGGCCTTCAGGGCTTTCGACATACTCAACATACCGCAGTTCTGGTGCTGCCAACCCTGGCATGACCTCTTGACCTGGGTTAGCCAGAAACGCTTCCCGAGTCGCGATCGCATCCGGATTGTCGATCATGTGGATGTCACCCGGTTTGATCACAATCTCGCGCAGAATGTCATTCTTTTGGGTGACTTCCACCACACCGCTGCTTTGGCAGAAGATGTCTTTAACGACTTCGGTACCCGCTTCCACAAACTGACCGTCTTCGACCATCAGCAGGGAGATATCCTTATTGACCTCGTGGGCCTCCTCTGGAATCCAGAGCAAAGTCCCGCCCTTGACAACTTCATACCCCTGCTTCGCTTTACCGCGTTTGGCAACTTCCACCCCAGAGTATTTGATGATGCCACCTGTTTGGGTATGGTAGCGATCGTCAATTAACTCCGCCACTACCTGACCATTCGTCACCTTAGTCCCAGGGGTCGCTTTGAGGGAGAACAGTTGGTTAAAGTTGGTTTCGATCAGGTATTGGTCACGGCCCTGATGGCTCTCGCTACGAACTCGGGCTTGATCGAGTAACACAGAGGCAGTAATGATTTCTACCTCACGGCCACCTTTGCCCTCAGTTTCCTGCGGCAAACGCACAACCCCACCATGCTCAGTGACGAGTTTGGTTTCTGCAATCACTCCACCCGTAGTGACACTATCGCCATTCTTGACTACAGGCTCGGCGCCAGGTGGTAGGTTATACACTTCTCCAGACAGAATCCAGAGCAAGCCACCCCGTTGAGCGATCCGGGTGGTGTTCCCTTGCCGGTCTTTCTTCTCTTCAGGAACCAGGTCAGCAAACCGGACTTCACCCGCAATGTCGGATGCCACGTCTTTCGCCGCTTTTTCTGTGGTCTTCCGGGCCCGACCAGTCAGCGGAACTTCCGCCAGAATTTGTCCGGTTTTGACCTTCTGACCATCCCGTACCAGTAAGGTACTGCCTTGGGAGATGGAGAAGGGTTGTTGCTGTCCATCCGTCCCTTCCAAGATGACTTCAGTAGTTACCACAGAGTCCACCACCAGTGCATCTTCCCCGTGGCGGGTGCGGAAGGCCCGAGTTCTGAGTTTTTTCGGGAAGCGAATTGTTCCTTCAAAGTTTGCCCGTTCCTGACGAGCCATTTCTCCCGTAAACACCCCGCCCGTGTGGAATGTCCGCATGGTGAGCTGAGTACCCGGTTCCCCGATCGACTGGGCAGCGATAATTCCCACAGCTTCGCCAATATCTACCATCTTGGCGTGGGCCAAACTCCAGCCATAGCAGTGTTGGCAGACAGAACGGGTCGCTTCACAGGTGAGGGGCGATCGCACCATCACTTCTTCCACAGCAGCACTATCCAGCACTTCAGCTAATTCATCCGAGAACGGTTGATTGCGGGTGGCCAGCACTTCACCCGTTTGAGGATGAATTACATCGGCGGCAGCTACCCGCCCAAGCAGACGGGTCTTCAGTTTAATCAAGGTACGATCGCCGTCTTTCATACTCCGGAGGGGAATTCCGCGTACCGTACCGCAGTCAATCTCCCGGATGATCACATCCTGGGACACATCCACTAAACGACGAGTCAGATACCCAGAGTCAGCCGTTCGCAGAGCCGTGTCTACCAGACCTTTGCGCGCACCGTAGGAGGAGATGATGTACTCCGTCACCGTTAAGCCTTCCCGGAAGTTGGTTTTAATTGGGAGGTCAATAATTTCCCCTTGCGGATCGGCCATTAGACCCCGCATTCCCACCAACTGACGCACCTGGGAAATGTTACCCCGTGCACCCGAGAACGCCATCATATATACCGAGTTGAGCGGATTATTCGATCGGAAGTGGCGTACCACCTCGTCTTTTAATTCCTCACTCGTCCCATTCCAGGTATCAATTACTTTTTGGAACCGTTCTACTTCCGTGATTTCGCCTCGGGTATAGCGTTCTTCTGTTTCCCGAATTGTTTCTTCGGCAGCTTCCAATAGTTCGCGTTTAGTGGGCGGAATCTGTAGGTCATCGACACTAATGGATACTCCGGCACGTGTCGCAAACCGGAAGCCCAGATCCTTAAGCAAATCCGCAACCTGAGCGGTACGGGCCGTGCCATAGTTGGTGAATGCCCAGGAAATTAGCTGCCTTAACTGACCTTTATCAACAACCCGATTCCGAAAAATTGGTTGATTTTCTTGCTCTGCCATTACTTACCCCGCCTCTGCCATAAATTGACGTTGGATAGCGTGAAATACCCGCTATGTCGATAAACCGTGAGAGTTTGGCTGTTGGGCGTAGCTCCAGCACCCAAACTCTAACCATCCGAATCCGTAAGATTGTCTTAGCCTGCTAAGGCATCGTGGATCGTCTTGTTGTAAATAATTCGTCCCGGAGTGGTTTGAATGTATTGGGAAATGATTTGTCCATCGGCATCCAACCGTACCCGACGGGACTTATAAGTCCGCGTGACACTACCATCTGGCCCAGACTCTTCTTGCAAGACCTCTGTGTCTTCCGGTTCCACCTTGCCGTTAAACCGGACCCAAACAAGAGCATGGAGATCTACCTGTTCTTGTTCATAAGCTGTAATGGCATCTTCCAGGTTGGCGAAGTAGCCTCCCGCTCCCTTATGGGCATTGGGGTTATCTGCAGTCAGGTAATAGCATCCCAGCACCATGTCTTGGCTGGGTGTAATAATTGGGCGACCGGTAGCCGGAGACAGAATGTTGTTGGACGCCAACATCAGCAACCGAGCTTCTGCTTGAGACTCGATCGACAGGGGGACGTGAACCGCCATTTGGTCACCATCGAAGTCTGCGTTAAAGGCTGGACAGACCAGAGGATGCAGTTGAATGGCTCGACCTTCTACCAAAATCGGCTCAAACGCTTGAATCCCCAAACGGTGGAGAGTAGGAGCACGGTTCAGCATCACCGGGTGACCTTCGATCACTTCTTCCAGGACATCCCAGACGATCGGGTCGTTACGCTGAATCAGTTTCTTGGCCGCTTTAATATTGTTAACTAATCCTTGCCGAATCAGACGGTGAATCACAAAGGGCTGGAATAGCTCGATCGCCATTTCCCGGGGCAACCCACACTGGTGGATTTTCAGTTTTGGACCCACGACGATCACAGAACGGCCAGAGTAGTCAACCCGTTTCCCGAGCAGGTTTTGGCGGAATCGACCCTGTTTCCCTTCAATAATGTCCGAAAGGGATTTCAGCGGACGATTGTTAGCTCCCACCACGGTACGACCACGCCGACCATTATCAATCAACGCATCTACCGCTTCCTGAAGCATCCGCTTTTCGTTCCGAACGATAATTTCGGGTGCCAGGATTTCTTGCAAACGGGCCAAGCGGTTATTCCGGTTGATTACCCGACGATACAAGTCATTCAAGTCAGAGGTAGCAAAGCGACCACCATCTAACTGCACCATTGGGCGCAGATCAGGAGGAATAACTGGAATGACGGTAAGCACCATCCAATCCGGTTGAGAACCCGTCGCGATGAAGTTATCAATTACCCGAAGGCGTTTGATCAACTTGGCTCGCTTTTGGCCTTTGGAAGTGGCAATATCTTCCCGCAGTTGTTCGGCTTCCTTCTCCAGATCAATATCTTGTAGGAGCCGTTGTAACGCTTCTGCCCCAATCCCAACTTCAACTCCGGTTAGTTGCGAGTCCTCGCTGTAAAGCTGATCTTCAATCTCAATCCACTGATCTTCAGTCAGCAGTTGCTTATAGCTGAGATAATCGGCATTACCAGGACTCAACACCACATAAGCGTTGAAGTAAACAATCTGCTCCACATCCCGCAACGGCATATCTAGCAGAATCGCCATGTAGCTGGGAATCCCTTTGAGATACCAGACATGAGCTACTGGAGCAGCCAGCTTAATGTAGCCCATCCGGTGACGACGCACTCGGGATTCGGTGACTTCCACCCCACAGCGTTCACAAACAATCCCCCGGTGGCGCACCCGCTTATATTTACCGCAGTGGCACTCCCAATCCTTCGCAGGGCCAAAAATTCGCTCACAGAACAGCCCGTCCATTTCCGGCTTCAATGTCCGGTAGTTAATGGTTTCGGGTTTGGTCACTTCACCCACTACCTGACCATTCGGTAGTGTCCGCTCACCCCACTGTCGAATCCGTTCTGGAGATGCCAGCCCAATCTTTACATAGTCAAACCGCTGCTCTAGCTTTGGCATCGTGTGTACTTCCTTCTTCTGCTTTGGCCAAACATTTTTGATGGAGGTGGTCTAGGAGCCAGAGATTACCCCTGATGCAACTCCTAGACCCTGAGCTGGAGTCCGAACTAGTCGTCACTATCGTCCATTTCGTCTCTAGAAATGGATTCGTAGGTGGGTCTAGACGGAGCCCGCCGGATGTTGACATCTGCCATTAAATCAACTTCACTATCGCGACTTGTGCCATCTTCACGGGTATCCAGCTTGTGAACAGCAACATCCAGACAGAGGGACTGAAGTTCTCGCATCAACACCTTGAAGGATTCCGGCGTTCCCGGTCTGGGGATCGCTTTACCCTTGACGATCGCATTCAGTGCTTCATTCCGTCCTTGCATGTCATCCGACTTGACTGTCAGAAGTTCTTGGAGGGTATAAGCTGCCCCAAAGGCTTCCAACGCCCACACTTCCATTTCTCCAAATCGCTGTCCACCTTGCTGGGCTTTACCACCCAGAGGCTGTTGTGTGACTAGCGAGTACGGACCTGTGGAGCGAGCGTGAATCTTATCATCCACCAAGTGAACCAGCTTCAGCATGTAAGCCTTACCGATCGTTACTGGGCGATCGAAGGGTTCTCCAGTCCGTCCATCAAACACCTGGATCTTGCCCGGATCGGTATCGTCAAACAGCCAGTCCTTCTCGTTTTCTTCCCGCGACTCTAGCAGCTTGCCATGTACCGTCTCCCGCGATTTTTCTTCCCCGTGCATTTCATCAAAGGGAATCACTTTGAACCGGACATTCAGGTTTTCAGCCGCCCAGCCTAGTAGACATTCATAAACCTGTCCCACGTTCATCCGGGAAGGTACACCGAGTGGATTCAACACAATGTCTACAGGAGTGCCATCAGGGAGATAGGGCATGTCTTCCACCGGCAGAATTCGGGAAATAATCCCTTTATTGCCGTGGCGACCTGCCATCTTGTCACCCACCTGGATCTTCCGTTTTTGGGCAACGTAGACCCGCACGACCATGTTGGCACCAGGAGGAAGTTCATCTCCTTGTTCACGAGTAAACACCCGCACATCCACCACCCGGCCTTTTTCACCATTGGGGACGCGCAGAGAGTTATCCCGCACATCTCTAGCTTTTTCACCAAAGATAGCCCGCAACAGTTTTTCTTCCGGTGGTTGGTCAGATTCCCCTTTTGGCGTGACTTTACCCACTAGGATGTCGCCCTGCTCTACCCAAGCCCCAATTCGGATAATCCCGGTTTCATCCAGTTGCCGCAGAGCATCTTCCCCAACGTTGGGAATCTCCCGCGTGATTTCTTCAGGACCGAGCTTGGTTTGACGGGCCTCGATCTCATACTTCTCAATGTGAATGGAAGTATAGACATCATCAAAGACCAACCGCTCACTAATCAGGATGGCATCCTCGTAGTTGTAGCCTTCCCAGGGCATATAAGCAACCAGAATATTTTGTCCCAGTGCCAATTCGCCCTGTTCAGTGGCTGAACCATCGGCCATCACCTGTCCTGCTCGCACCCGTTCGCCTAGCACCACGATCGGACGTTGGTTCAAACAAGTGTCCTGGTTAGACCGTTGATACTTCTGCAACTGGTAATCACTTTCTCGCCCATTGGGATCCTTGACCCGAATGCGATCGGCGGAGACATAGGTGACTTCACCATCGGTGCGGCTGACGATCACCATCCCAGAGTCACGAGCGGCTTGAGCTTCTAGCCCCGTACCTACTAAAGGACGCTCTGGGCGCAGAAGTGGCACTGCCTGCCGTTGCATGTTCGATCCCATCAGTGCCCGGTTTGCATCGTCATGCTCCAGGAATGGAATCAGCGAGGTCGCTACAGAAATAATCTGCACTGGGGAGACGGCCACATAGTCCACTTCATTAGGAGTCGTGGTGGTGAAGTCTTGGCGATAACGCACAGGCACTTGCTCACCCAAAATGTAGCCGTTTTCATCCATGGGGATGTCACCCGGCGCCACCCGTAGATCGTCCTCTTCATCGGCGGTCATATAGAGAGGAGCCTGCTCTTTCAGCACCCGCCCATTTTCGACGCGATAGAAGGGAGTTTCGATAAACCCGTAGGCATTGACTCGCGCGTGGGTGGCTAGTGAACCGATCAAACCAGCGTTGGGACCTTCAGGCGTTTCGATCGGGCAAATCCGGCCATAGTGAGAGGGGTGAATATCCCGCACCGCAAAGCCTGCCCGCTCACGGGTTAGACCACCTGGCCCCAGAGCACTTAACCGCCGCTTGTGAGTCAGTTCTGCCAGCGGGTTGGTTTGATCCATGAACTGGGAGAGCTGGGAGGAACCAAAGAATTCCTTAATTGCTGCCACCAGTGGCTTAGGGTTAACCAGAGAAGCTGGAGTCAGGGCATCGGCATCTGAGACGGTCATCCGTTCCCGAATGATCCGTTCCAGACGGTTCAGACCTACCCGCACTTGGTTCTGCAACAGTTCACCCACCGATCTCACGCGGCGATTTCCCAAGTGGTCAATGTCATCGATCGTGCCGATATCAAATTCCAGGTTGATCAGGTAGTCGATCGCCGCCAGAATGTCTTGTGGTGTTAGCACTCGGACACTATCCGGGACATTCAAGCGCAACTTCCGGTTCAGCTTGTAACGCCCAACCTTTCCTAAGTCATAGCGTTTGGGATCAAAGAAGCGTGAATCCAGTAATTGTTGCCCCCCAGATACCGTGGGAGGCTCACCAGGACGCAGCTTCCGGTACAGCTCCATCAGGGCTTCTTCTTCACCATATTGCCCTTCTTTCTCGATCGTTTTCTGGAAGTACTCCGGATGGCGCAATGCATCAAAGATTTCGCCATCTGTCAGA
Organism: Microcoleaceae cyanobacterium; assembly: GCA_036703105.1. Taxonomy (GTDB): domain Bacteria; phylum Cyanobacteriota; class Cyanobacteriia; order Leptolyngbyales; family Leptolyngbyaceae; genus Pantanalinema. Next base: position 5,156 of record DATNPU010000179.1, on the reverse strand, counting down.
CCCAAAGCTTTCAGTAATACCTGAGCGGAGAGTTTGCGAGTTTTATCAATTCGCACCCAGACCAGATCGTTTTTGTCAGTTTCAAACTTTAACCAGGCACCCCGGTTCGGAATCAGGCTGGCATTATAGGTGCGGCGTCCGTTTTTGTCGGTTTCTGATTTGTAGTAAACACCAGGGCTCCGGACAATCTGATTCACGATCACCCGTTCCGCACCATTAATAATGAACGTACCGCGATCGGTCATCAATGGCAGATCGCCAATAAACACCTCTTGTTCCTTAATTTCCCCGGTCTCTTTATTGATCAGTCGGGTTGGAACATACATCTGAACTGCATAGGTACTATCACGCCGCTTCGCTTCGTCCACATCATATTTCGGGCGTTTTAGCTTGTAGTCTTTACCAATAAAGTGAAGTTCTAGCTTGCCCGTATAGTCAGTGATTGGCGAAAAGCTATCCAGTTCCTCGATTAGACCCTCTTCGAGAAACCAGCGGAAGCTTGCCCGCTGAATCTCAACCAGGTCTGGTAAAGTGAAAGCGGGTGTGGAATAGATTTGCTCAGTCATGCGTCTCCTTCGGAAGGGTTACGCCCAGCGCAAGCAGGGGATTGTACAAAATTTATGGGCACAAGTCAACACAAGGCTGCGTAGATTCTGGGGTGAATCTAGGCAGCCCAACTAACGATTTACCAGAATAAACACTTCAACGACGTAGGACACTCTCCCGTTACTAGAAATCAACCTTGGAGCTACTTAAGCCAAATGACGGCTTAACAGTTTGATCTATTTAGAACCCAGCCAGACCTATCATTCCGGCTAGTCTACGGTGTGCTAACAAAATCACCTTCGTAGAGTGAGAGCCCAACTATAGTTGATCGTGAAACTAGACATTCCGGTTACTTTTAAAGTTTGCTCTATCCATTATGACCTAAGGATGCGCTTCTGGTGGCTTAATTGCTAGCAAAAATCTAAGAATCAGTCAAGCGTACTTAGGCAGCGACCTCCTGAGGAATAGCTAAACCAAACAGCTGACAGGCATTTTGAGTAGTTTGGGCAGCTACATCTTCGATCGCAACCTGCCGCAATTTTGCCACCTGTTCTGCTACATAACGCACATAGGACGGTTCATTCCGTTTCTCGCCCCGTTTAGGAACGGGAGATAGAAACGGACAATCCGTTTCTATCAGTAAACGATCGTTGGGAACGATCCGGGCAGATTCTTGCACAGAAACAGCACTCTTAAAGGTAACAATGCCACTGAAGCTGATGTAAAACCCTAAATCGAGGAACCATTGGGTTTCCTCGGGGGTACCGCTCCAGCAATGCATCACCCCTGCGACAGCGCCATGTTGTTGCCAAAAATCCCGGAGTAAGGTTGCCATTGGAGCCGCCGCCTCCCGACAGTGAATAATCACAGGCCGGTTGAGCTGACGAGCGATCATGAGCTGGGCCGTGAAGGCTTCGATTTGCTGAGATTGATTCGTCGCTTTATAGAAGTCTAGGCCCGTTTCTCCAATGGCGACGGCCCGCGCATCCGACTGGGCTAGAGCCAAAATTTCTGACGCAGAAGTGGATGTCCATCGATCATGAACATCCAGGGGGTGTAGCCCAACCGCAAAGGATAATTCCGGGAATCGATCTGCAAGCGATCGAATACCCTGAAAATCCGCAGGTTCAACGCAGGAATGAATAAGCCGAACAACTCCAGCTTCACGCCAGCGATGAGCAACTGCCTCCAGATCAGGTTGAAAGGCATCAAAGTTGATATGAACGTGGGTATCAATCAACTGCATGAGATTGATTCGTAAGGTTAGAAGCTAGAAAGAAGGAGAGGGAACTGGCAGAGACAACAGTTGATAACCCTGTAGTTCTGCTCAACCCGCCTCTGATAACTTGACTACTAACCGTGATTACGACGCTACTGCTTGAGGAGCTTCGTGCTTCTTCAATGCTCTTGCCAGTCGAGACTTTTTGCGAGCGCCATTATTGGGATGTAAAACTCCCTTTTTGACAGCTTTATCGATCTTGCTATATGCACTTGCCAGAGCACTCTGAACGGCTTGCATTTGCTCAGAGCCAGGATTGGCAGCATAGGAACCAACGGCTGCGAAATACCGCTTCATCAGCGTTCTCACAGCGGACTTGTAACTCTTATTACGAAGACGGTTGCGCTCAGCGATTTTGACACGCTTGATGGCAGACTTGATGTTAGCCACAGGAAATCTCGAAACTCTACCTATTGAACTCTATCGGACAAATGCACTAAATGCTAGATAAATTACTATAGCACCTATTTTTGCGAACGACGCGATCCCGCTTGAATCCAGGTTAAGCTAGAGTAAACCGAGAACGGGCGCATCTGAATATTTAGCTATTGTCAGAACCCCCCTGAGAATTGTTCTCGACTGGGCAACTCCGTAAGATTGGCATTCCGACTCCATGCTGCGAATTATCACTCAGCGGGCTGAGGCACGAACTGAACTGCGACGTATTTGCGATCGCACCCATGACGATCAAGTGATTCATAAAGAAGCGACCGTGCGGGAAGTGCTTCAGGCAGTCAAGCGTCAAGGGGATCATGCTCTCCTGCATTACACATCTGAATTTGATCATCTTGACCTCAAGGCAGAAGAGTTGCGCGTTAGCGGCTCTGAAATGGATGCGGCCTATCAGCAGGTTCCGAAAGAACTCCTGAATGCGATCCAACTCGCCTGTCGGCAAATTGAGGACTTCCATCGCCAACGCATTCCGAAAAGCTGGGTGCAGTTTGGTGATGATGAGGTTGTTTTAGGCAAACGCTACACTCCGGTCGATCGAGCCGGCATCTATGTGCCTGGTGGGCAAGCGGCTTACCCGAGTACCGTCTTGATGAATGCCATTCCCGCAAAGGTGGCAGGGGTACCTCGCATCGTCATGATGACTCCACCCAGTGCTGATAAGGGGGTAACTCCTGCTGTACTTGTGGCGGCACAAGAGGCTGGAATTGAAGAGATTTACCGAATTGGTGGGGCACAGGCGATCGGAGCATTAGCCTATGGAACCGAAACGGTACCTAAAGTTGATGTGATTACTGGCCCTGGCAACATCTATGTGACCCTGGCAAAGAAACTTGTCTACGGCACCGTGGGGATCGATTCCCTGGCTGGCCCATCCGAGGTGCTGATTATCGCCGATAAGTCTGCGAACCCAACGTATGTCGCCGCCGATATGCTGGCACAGGCAGAACATGATCAGATGGCCGCCTCCATTTTACTGACCGATGATTCAGTGCTGGCGCGTAAAGTGGTGGATGAAGTAGAACGGCAATTAGTCGATCATCCTCGTAGGATCCTGACCGAGAAGGCGATCGCGCACTATGGTTTAGTCGTGGTCGTTGAGTCTCTGGATGAAGCGGCGGAACTCTCGAATGAGTTTGCTCCGGAGCACTTAGAGCTAGAAATTACTGAGCCCTGGGATCTACTAGATAAAATTCGCCATGCTGGGGCGATCTTCCTGGGTTCCTCTACGCCGGAAGCAGTGGGTGATTATCTGGCAGGACCAAATCATACATTGCCGACCTCTGGAGCCGCTCGGTATGCTTCGGCATTGGGTGTGGAAACCTTCTTGAAGCACTCCAGCCTGATCCAGTACTCCCATACAGCGCTGCAAAAGGTAGCATCGGCGATCGAAACCTTGGCGACCGCCGAAGGATTACCGTCCCATGCGGCATCAGTTCGATTCCGAGTGCGGGGTAGCCAGGAATTGCCGGAGACGTAATAGGCTAAAGGTCTGACCTAGATTGAGTGGCAGGAGGGAAATTCCTTCCAAACGAGACTGAATCCAGCCTTCGCCCCAATGCCACTCATGAAATCCATCAATTCCCTGACTTAACAGGAATCGCACACAGGTCGAGTCTACCCGATCGACTTGATGTTGGACGGCGATCGGGCCGAGCCAACTGGTGAAGGTCGTTCCAACCTGGAGTTCTTCCGGTAAGCCATCGGACAGTTTTTGGGGTAGCCACTGGCGGAGTTGGTAAGAGCACAACAGGCTGTCTCGTAATGCCTGTTCTGTCGCATTGATTTCGATCCGGAGGCTGCTTTGCTGAAATGTACCAAGCATACGGTCAAAAAATTCAGAGAGTGCTATTCCAGTGTAGAAGTGTGGCGATGCTCTCGTGGGAAAGTGAGCGTAAAGTTTGGCCCTATCCTTAGTGGGTACAAAAACTTCATGCTTTAAACAATCAATTTGGTAGATTTGCTTCAGCGATCGTTCGATCGTGGCTAAGAGCAAACGCTAATCCTATCTCAACCAGAAAAGCGTCATCGACTTGAGTGGAAGTGTTATAAGAAACTGAGTCGCTGAACAGTCGAGTTCAGAGTTACAGTGCGCGAGGTGGGATGGGATGCATGAAGAGATTTTGCCCGGTTTTAGTTTTCCGATCGGAGCCACGGTGCGATCGGGGGGCGTAAATTTCTGCATTTATGCCAAACATGCGACGGCCATGGAGCTATTGCTGTTCGATGAACCTACGGCGCCAAAACCCGCCCGAGTGATTCAGCTTGATCCTAAGATCCACCGCACGTTTTATTACTGGCATGTCTTTGTGGGTGGGATTGGTTCCGGGCAGGTATATGCCTATCGCGCCCACGGCCCCTTTATCCCTGAAGAAGGGATGCGATTTGATGGCAGCAAGGTATTACTAGATCCTTACACCCGGGCGGTAGTGAATTGGGAAAACTACGATCGCGAGGCAGCCATTTACCCAGGCGATAACTGTGCCCATGCGCTGCGGGGAGTCGTGTTTGCCTCCAGTATTTATAACTGGGAAGCGGATGTACCCCGGCATCTACAAAGCACGACTTATGACTGGGAGAGTGATCTACCGATTCGTAACCCATATGCCAAAACGATTATTTATGAAATGCATGTGGGTGGGTTTACCCGTGATCCGAGGTCTGGCGTGTCGGCAGATAAACGGGGCACGTATGCCGGATTAGTAGAGAAAATTCCTTATTTAAAGGAACTGGGCGTCACCGCCGTCGAACTATTGCCAGTGCATCAGTTTGATGAGCAGGATGTTAAACCGGGACTAACAAATTATTGGGGCTATAGCACGATCGCCTTTTTTGCGCCCCATGCTCAATACAGTTCGCGCCGTGATCCGTTAGGGCCGGT
>DATNPU010000167.1:0-16132 GCA_036703105.1 Microcoleaceae cyanobacterium | reverse complement strand
ATTCGGAGTGTTTTTGCAACACTTAAACCATCTTTTCTCCTCCTCCCTAAAGGCAGCTCGATCCTATCAAGCTGTTTGTTTTTCCGGTGGATAAAGTTTAATCAATATTTGATGGTGCGTCTCACTCTCCACCGACTGAATGCTCTACTTGCGACATTGCTCACAATTCATGGCTCCCATTGGTGAATCAGCATAGAGAGTTTGATGGTGTATGAGATAAACCTCCCATTTTTATCGAGCGTCTTAATTAGCTCACCAGATTGACATTACCAATACTCGATGGAGCTTTAGCCACCGACGACCGGGCCAAAGGCTTACTTTAATCTGAACTTTTCACCCGATAACACGGGGCAATTCACGTTCGTTGCTGTTGCATCCAGTCAGTTAATTTGCCCAATCATTCCAGAGGAACACCATTGTGGAATCGATTTTCCCATCTGCCAATGCCGTATCGCCCCTGAACCCTACCCCTACGACACTGTTCCCCCCAGATCCACTCACGACGAATGTGCCGCCATTACAACGCTCATCCGCACCAGGGTCTTCCGTGGCATTTATTGACGCCACCCTCGACCATTACCAGGATTTGGTCACTGGAGTTAGCCCCGGAACAGAAGTGGTGGTGCTGGATCCAGTTCAGGATGCGATCGCGCAAATTACGCAAACCCTCACCGGACGAACGGGGATTGAGAGCGTACATATTGTTTCACGTGGCTTGAGTGCTGGCTTACAAATTGGGAATACTCGGCTCGATAACAGTACACTGACCCAATACACTAGCCAAATTGCCTCTTGGAAAACCGCTCTGTCTGCCGATGCTGACATTGTGATTTATGGTTCTGAGGTCGCGAATGATCCGTCGTTAACCCAACGCCCTACTCCTTTCTCACCCACTCCATTTTTAGTCCGATTAGCTCGGTTGACCGGAGCCGATATCGCCGCATCAACTGATATCACAGGCAGCAGTGCCTTAAATGGCGATTGGGAGATGGAGTATAAGTTTGGTCAGGTGGAATCGCCGATCGTGTTCTCAGCAAATACGTTAGCCACCTACAATTCCACCTTGTCGTTGACGGTCACACCCACGGGGAACATGCTCAGTTATGCCAACAATGCCCCGGCGATCGCGATTACTCCCACCAGTAACAGCAATTCTGTCAGTTCACCTGCCGTATCCCCGTTAAGTCTGGAGATTACAGGGTTATAAGTCCGGCGATCGGGGTCTGGTTTCCTCTAGGATTGTAGAGTATTGACCTGCAACGGAACCGTAGATTCGTGACTCAGACTAATCCTGCCAGTACCGACCATGCCGCCCTCTCCCGCACTCCTCTGTATGAGGTATCTCTGGAATTGAACGCCCGGATGACTGAGTTCTCGGGGTGGGAAATGCCAGTGCAATATAGCGGCATTACCCGCGAACACCAGGCGGTGCGAACTAATGCAGGGATGTTTGATATTTCCCACATGGGCAAGTTCACGCTGACCGGGAACCAGGTACTGGAACAGATCCAACGGTTAGTGCCATCCGATCTGAGTCGATTACAACCCGGACAGGCACAGTATACGGTGCTGCTGAATCCTCAAGGTGGCATTATTGATGACTTGATCTTCTATTACCAGGGATTAGACACCGCCGGACAGGAACGCTGGGTGGTGATCGTCAATGCGGGGACGATGCAAAAGGATAAAACCTGGCTGCTGGAACAATTGGATTTGACCACGATCGAGTTTCAAGACCTGTCCCAGGATAAAGCCCTGATTGCCGTTCAAGGACCACAAGCCGTTGCCCAGTTGCAAGAGTTCGTCTCTGAAGATCTGTCCGGCATTAAAGCCTTTGGGCATCTGGAAGCGACGGTGTTAGGACATCCCGGCTTTCTGGCTCGGACTGGCTATACCGGAGAAGATGGGTTTGAGGTCATGGTTGATCCTGCCGTCGCTGTGGCACTATGGCGATCGCTATTGCTGGTAGGAGTCACTCCTTGTGGGTTAGGAGCCAGAGATACGTTACGGCTCGAAGCGGCGATGTGTCTATACGGTCAGGATATTGATGACACCACGACTCCTCTAGAAGCCGGACTCGGTTGGTTAGTTCATCTCGACAGTAAAGGGGAGTTCATCGGCAGAACAGTGTTAGAAACCCAAAAGCAAACAGGAGTCCAGCGCCGACTAGTGGGCATCCAAATGCAAGGACGGAATATTGCCCGTCATGGTTATCCCGTCCTGCACGAAGGTTCTGTGGTGGGCGAAGTCACGAGTGGAACCCAATCGCCACTATTGGGCTATGCGATCGCTCTAGCCTATGTCCCGACAGCTCTATCTAAGCCAGAACAAATCCTGGATGTGGAAATCCGGGGGAAACAGTATCCCGCGATCGTGGTGAAGAAACCGTTCTATCGGCGATTGCAGTAGTCACCAACTCTTTGTTTCACTCCCAACCAAGGCTGGATGCTGCTGGAAATTGATCTGGATACCATGACCATCGTTCATGCGCGTCATCCAACTCGATGTGTTTGTCTAGCCTGGCTTGAAGCATAGAGTCTATGCATGATGGATCGCCTGACAATTGGAATCTGCTCTATGACAACTCAACGGCGATCGCTAACAACATGTTGATCATAGAGTCTACTGATAATGGATCGGCTGACAATCAGAATGTGTTCTATGGCTATTCAATTGCGATCGCTCAGCAGTTCATGTTGGCTACGATCAATTCAGAAGTGATTAGATCATGAACTAATCGCAGTCACAAACATGTGTCAACGATTTTGATTGAAGCCGCGATCGGTAATGATGAAGTGAGTAGATTGCATTGGAGGCAGGATGAGAGCGATCGAAACAACTGGAACAGTAGCAGTTATCGCCTAATTTACTGGTTGCAGTTCACTTCCACGGTGGTTCTATTAGATATTTACTCAAAATCAGAACAAGAAAGTACAGAAGTTAAGGAGGTTCAGCACATTACCGCTAAGTTTAAACAAGACCAGCAAGAAGATGCAGGCGCAAACAGCAATAGCAATTGTGACGATTGAATCAGAAATTGGGTGAGAGCTATTGGATTTATTCGATCGCCATCGACAGGAGATTACTGAGGCAGAAGCGCCATTAGCGGCACGGATGCGACCCCGTACCCTGGATGAGTTTGCCGGACAGTCAGCGATTATTGGGCCAGGGCGATTGTTGCGGCGGGCGATTCAAGCCGACCAGTTGTCGTCATTGATTTTTTATGGGCCACCGGGAACAGGGAAGACAACGCTAGCCCGGATTATTGCTAATACCACCAAGGCGCACTTCATCGCGATTAATGCGGTGTTGGCGGGGGTAAAGGAAATTCGGGAGGCGATCGCGACAGCCCAAGACAAACGGGGGATGTATAACCAACGCACGATTCTGTTTGTGGATGAAGTGCATCGGTTTAATAAGGCGCAGCAGGATGCGCTGTTACCCTGGGTGGAAAATGGCACGGTAATTCTAATTGGGGCGACCACTGAGAATCCCTACTTTGAAGTGAATAAAGCGCTGGTCAGCCGATCGCGAATTTTCCAACTCAAACCCCTGGGTGAGGCGGGATTACGGCAAATTGTGCAGCAGGCATTAACCGATCGCGATCGTGGCTACGGCAAACTGAACGTGCAAGTGGCTCAGGATGCCCTGGATCATCTGGTGAATGTGGCGAATGGCGATGCGCGGGCGGTGTTAAATGCCTTGGAATTGGCGGTCGAAACCACGCCACCCGATGCCGAGGGAGTGATTCAGATTACCTTAGCCGTAGCAGAAGAATCGATTCAGCAGCGAGCGGTGCTGTATGACAAGGAAGGAGATGCCCACTTTGATACGATTAGCGCGTTTATTAAAAGTGTGCGGGGTTCCGATCCGGATGCCGCGTTGTATTGGTTAGCACGCATGGTCTATGCTGGAGAAGACCCGCGATTTATCTTTCGGCGGTTGCTCATCCTAGCGGGAGAAGATGTCGGGTTAGCTGATCCGCAGGCGATCGTGGTGGTGAATGCCTGTGCCGAAGCGTTCGATCGCGTGGGCATGCCGGAGGGTCGCTATCCCTTAGCGCAAGCCACCTTATATCTGGCGACAACTGCCAAATCAAATAGTGTGATGGGCTTCTTTGATGCACTGTCTACGGTCGAGCAGGAACGGGAGGCGGAAGTCCCGAATCCGTTACGCGATGGTAATCGGGATAAGCAAGGATTTGGTCATGGAGCCGGATACTTGTATCCCCATGCCTATCGCGATCATTGGGTGGAACAGCAATATCTCCCCAGTTCCTTGCAGGGTCAGGTGTTTTACCAACCCTCGGATCAAGGGTACGAAGCCAAGATTCAAACGCAGGTGGCTCGGCAACGGGAAGCCCAATTAGCGGCACTGGTAGAAGACACTACGTTGGCAGAAGTCCTGACGTTTAGCCCCACCAACTCTACTCAGGAACGGTGGTTACAACGCACCTTAAGTCAGGTCGGCGACCAGTTAGCCCAGGTGCGCGATCGCATTTTCGCCCTGGCTCAACCCCAACGCCATCATGTGATCCTGGATCTGAATGCGGGGAGTGGTTTACTCACCTGGGAAGCAGTGCGCCAAGTCCCGGAAGGGGGCGTATATGCCTGTGTGCAAACTGAGCAGGATGCGATCGCTTTACAGGAACAATCCGCCGCATTACCAGAATTACAGCGTCCGATCGTGTTGCAAGCGGATCTCATCGAATTACCCCAGTTATTGACTCAGCAAGTGCCGGGGATTCAGTGCGATCGCATCATCGGCAGAAATGCGTTACTTCAGGCCATTCAACGATCGCAAGCGACAGAAGTTAGCGATCAGACCGCATTATTAACCGCACTCACCGATTTATTAACACCACAAGGACAAGTAATTCTGGCAGAAACCCTACCGCGATATACTCAACGGCTGTATCAATTGCTGGAGCGCGATCGCTTAGGGACACGGCTCTACAACCGTTGGGTGAAAGCGGAAGAAGCGATTTATCAGAATCCTCATGATCCGTTCGTCAACTGGGATGTGGCGGATCTGACCACTTGGTGCCAAACGGCCGGACTAACGCCACAGATTCACCTGGAAATGATGACGACCGAAATTCGGGTTACGCCTGCTTTGTTCAACCGTTGGTTTAGTTCAGGGAGCGATCGTCCCAGTTACCAGGATCATCTGAGTCAGCACCTATCGGAAGCAGAGATCACCAAAATCCGGGAAGCATTGGTCACCGCGTTAAATCAGCAGCAGGTGCAATGGGCCAGCGCGATCGCGTTTATTCAAGCTCAGCCTTCAGCCTCAAATTCGTTAGATGCCAAATAAAGTTTGTAGCCGCTTACGAATTCGCAGTAACGGATTGCCTTCAGTCAGTTCATCGGAGAGCAACCCCATTTCGCGCAGCGTTTGTTGCCGTTCCAAGAGTTTTTGGGCAATTTGATCCGCAAGTCCCTGATGGTTTTGCAATAACCGTTGCAGATCATTGCGTTCAATCACAAACAAAATCGTGTCTTCCAGAGTACGCACACTCGCCGATCGAGGAATTCCCATCAACAACGACATTTCGCCAAAAAATTCGCCTTCGTTCAACGTCGCAATGTACTGCTCCACCCGACGAGAGAAAATTTCGACCGAGCCTTTCAAAATAATGTAGAACGAATCCCCCGGTGCCCCTTCCTCACAGACTATCTGCTCCGCCGGAAATAATTGGCGATAGCCATATTCAATCAACTGCAAAATTTCGACATCTGAACATTGCTCAAAGTAAGTAATGCGACGGAGCAAATCTCGCAGGGTCATATTTCCCGGCGAAGGTGGAGCTACTTTTGTAGCAGGTGTTGTCGCTGTTTCACTGGGGTGAGCGCTTTTTCCATTCTCGGCCTCGGGCTTACTCAGCGTTTGCAGCATTGGCGCTAAATCGGACAGGTTGCGAATATACAAATCCCGTTGCGGAAACGGCACCTGAATCCCCCGATAGCGAAACTCCTGCTCCACTAGAAAGTTCAACGCGCTTTTAATCGGATCACTCTCCTGCGGTTGATTAATCCAGACCAACAAGACAAATTCCAACGCACTATCACCAAACTTCTGAAACCAAACACGCGGAGGTGGATCAGACAATACTCTTAAATCTTTCCGCGCCGCTTCTAGTAGTGCTTCTGAGACGAGAAACGTATCACTGTCATACGCCACACTAACTCTGACATGTAACCGACAACGCGGATCACGATAGCTCCAATTGATTACATTGTTCTCAACAAACCGAATATTCGGCACGATCACAAATACACCATCCTGGGTTCTGACAGTGGTCGATCGGATCGAGATACTTTCCACCGTCCCCAGGAGATTATCAATCTCAACAAAATCTCCTACTCGAATTGGTTGCTCAACTAACAACGTCAGCCCACTGATGAAATTACTCGTCAGATTTTGTAACCCAAACCCGATCCCAATTCCTAACACGCCCGCAAACAAAGTCAGCGAAGTTAGATTCACGCCCGCCGTTTGCAGCACTACCAGAAAACCAAACGCCGTCAATAGATAACGGATAAACGATGCGGTGACTTCACGACTGCCACGATCGAAGCCCATCCGCACCAAAACTTTACGTTTGATCCAATTACTGAAGCCACGAGCGACCCAAAACACCACAACGCTGATCAGCAGCAGCGTCAGAATCAAATTGAGGGAATAGCGAGTCCCACCCACCTCAAACATGGGTGTAGCAAAGACTTGAAACACCCCAGCAGAAATTCCCTTAAGTTGATCGACGAACCAATTCATTCGCGGCAAAATAGTGAGGAGACTTACCCGACCATTTTGGCTGGAGAATTGAGGGTACGTCCAGAGCTACCGTTAACGTCGTCGCCACCAGACAAATAACGCAGTCCCAAACGCTAGCAAGGGCAGAATGCCGATCGCTGTCCATTTAGCTAAGCCTTCTTGCTCCTTGGTGATTAATAATCGGCGGTTTTTGGCCTCCTTCGGCCGAATCGACATCGCCACTTGATCCTGTTGACTCAACCAACGCACCGAATTCAGAAATACATCGCCATTCACAAACTGCTCAAATGGCCCATCGGTTGCAAAGGTAGAGTTACCGATTACGACTAGGCGCGATTGTTTTTCGGGAGATTTGGCAGGGGTGGCTTGAGGAGCGAGGGATGAGGTGGGAGATGGGGCAGGTGAGGGAGATGAGGGGGTTGGGGTTGGTTGAGAGTCTGTAGAGTCACTATCGGCTTTAGGTTGTGCGGCTTGAGTAGCAGTTATGGGACGACTTAGGGCAACCCCCAGGACGATCGAGCCAGGACGATCGGTGGCGGGATCATAGGTAGGTGGATTCGTTTTGAGATCGCTTTCTGCCCAACTATTTTCGTTGGTATAGAGCAGTGGGGTTGAGGTTACGCCATCGACGGCTGTGGTAACGATCGGTCGGGCAAAGGGATAGTAGGAGCCATTGGTACTGCCAAAGTCGCGAGTAATCGGATGATCACCATAGTGGGTCACTAACGGCTCGGCTGGTCCTAAATTGATCAATCTGCCGCGACCGGAAACATCCAGCACCACTCGCTGATCTAAGCTAACCCCCCACGGTTTCAGTAATGTGTCCAGGTTCGGATCAGTCTTGGGATCCAGCATCAGCAAGAGATTGCCGCCCCGATCGAGATAATCCTGTAATGCCTTCACTTCCGGATCTAACAATGGCTTTTGCGGACCCGCCACCACAATCACATCCGCATCTTGCGGAAACTCTGGTGTTTCGCCTAAGTTTAGGGGTTTAACCGTGTAATTCTTATCGGCCAAACTTTGCATCGCCTCAAGCATCGCGCCCCGACCAGCTGCAATCGGGCGTTCTCCATGTCCTTGCAGGAAATACACCTGAATTGGTTGCTCGTTAGCCATGCGTTCGATCGCGTTCGTCAGCTTAACTTCTGACAATCGATCCATCACCCGATTCGCTTGCGGCACTTCTACCGTTTGGACAAATTGTCGTCGCTTACCAGACTCGATATACACATCCCCCACACTTTTCATATCAAAAGATTGGGCTATCGTCGGTTGCGCGATCGGGTTAATAAACTCGAAACTAAACTGCTGCCCCTGACGCCGATAACTTTCTAACAATTCCCGGTCTTGAGGATTCTGCTGTGAACTAAAAACCACTACTTTCACGGGTTGCTTCAGAGTCCGCACTAATTGCTGCGTTTCGGGCGCTAGGGTAAACACATGGCTATCCGTCAGATCAATGCGTCCGCCATACCGCACAGCGAGAAAGTTGAGCAAGCCTAAAATCACCAGGACTGATACCGTGGCAATCAGGGCATTGGTACTGGCTTCCGTGGAACGGCGCTTCCAGAAACCGGGTTGCGAAATTTCTACCCCAGTCAAACTGAGGGCGACTAACCACACCCCAATCACCAAAATCCCCAGGAAAATCATGCCCATTGGGATCGGACTCCAGACTCCGGCCACAATTCCCGCCGTAATCCCGGCCAGAATTAACATGGGGCCTAACCAAACGAGATAGTTGAGGTATTTGAGATAAGGAGCGATCGCTTTCATAAGGCAACCCAAATGAACATTAATGATTTTGATCTAAGTCCGTTGGAAGCGTAGGGCTTCGATCGATTGCGCTGTCAGAAACACGCCCAAAACAATGTAACTGGCAAACAACACCAGACTGCTAATATCCAACACACCTTGCACCAGATTGGTGTAATGCTTGAGCAAGGAAAGATGTCCCAATGCATCCCCCATCACCCCACCCACACTCTTAGCCACCAAATCAATGCCCCATAGGAGCAAGACCAGAGCAAAGGTGAAGACTGCGGCCAGGATCGTGCTATCCGTTAACGAAGAGACAAACATGCCCAGCGACAGAATTGCGGCAGCCAGCAGTAACAACCCTAAATGAGCCACTAATACTGTCGTGAAGTTGAACGGCGGATTGGAGCTATTGAAGACGATCGCTTCATAAATCAGTAACGGTAGCAGCATCGTGATGAAGAAGGTCACGACCCCCAGTAACTTGCCGATCGCCACCATCCAATTGGTAATCGGGGATGTCGCCAACAGTTCCAATGTGCCGCGCTTGCGTTCTTCGGCATACAGTCCCATTGAGAGAACGGGCAGGATAAATAATACCAACGACCCTAACGTGCCCAGGAAAAATTGCAGGAAGGTATAAGGGACATCGATCGGGAAGGGTGAAAAGCCAAACTGCTGGGCCTTTAAATCACTACTAGAAGCCTGCCCGATCAACCCCTCATCACCAAACAGAATCCCCGCAAAGAAAACTCCGGCAATCAGCCAAAACACTCCGGCGACAGTATACGCGAGGGGTGAGGCAAAGTAACTCTGAAGCTCTTTGCGATAGATCGCCAGAATGTTGCTAAACATCATCTGCATTTAGACAGTCGCTCCTGAACTGGGTTGATCGGGATCAGCATCGGATTCAGTTTCTGAGGGTAACACTGCCTGTTCTGCTTCAGGTGGCTCGACCGCCCCATGATTGACCGAATCAGAACTACCATCTTCAGTCACCTCTAACGACTGTTCTGTCGTAGTCAGTTGCAAGAACACATCTTCCAAACTGGCCTGCACTCGTCGCAATTCATACAGACCCAAATCGGCCACCACGATCGCACTAGCCAGTTCCCGCCCACTTAAGCGGGCCTCAGACTCGGCAACAACTCGCACTTTGTAATGGTGTTCTGGTAAATCCGCCGTTACAGCCACCAGAGATCGCACTCCTGGAAGTCCTTGGAGCGATCTCTGAATCGTTTCCCAGTTCCCTTCCACTTCCAACTCGTAGCCCGATCCTTGGGTTAGTTGGTGCGTCAGCGACTCCGGTGTATTCGTTGCCACAATTCGTCCCTGGTTAATAATGGCAACCCGGCTACAGGTCATACTGACCTCTGGCAAAATGTGGGTAGACAAAATCACCGTATGGTTGCCCGCCAGTTGCTTGATCAAATGCCGCACTTCAATAATCTGCCGTGGATCAAGGCCCACCGTCGGTTCATCTAGAATAATCACAGGTGGATCATGCACGATCGCCTGCGCAATCCCTACCCGTTGGCGATACCCTTTCGAGAGTTTGCGGATCAACGTTTGCCGTTTTTCAGTTAAACCACACCGTTCGATCGCCGATTGAATCCGTTGGGGGCGATCGCCCGCACTGATCCCTTTAATCTGCGCCACAAAATTTAGAAATCCAGCGACAGTCATATCCGGGTATAACGGTGGATTTTCGGGCAGGTAGCCGATCCGCTGCCGCACCGCCATCGATTGCTCATGCACCTCATAGCCCGCCACTTTTGCGGTGCCGGAACTGGCCGGCAAGTATCCCGCCAAAATGCGCATCGTGGTGGTTTTACCCGCCCCATTCGGCCCCAGGAAACCCAGAATTTCTCCGGGTTCTACCTGGAAGGCGACATCCTCGATCGCGGCGGTTGACCCATACTGTTTACTCAGGTGCTCAACGTCAATCATGCCCACCTCAAGATCTGTTGGGAATTGATCGTCGATTAACGACTGACCATTGCCCATGTTAGATCCTGATGGGAACAATTGGGGGGTTCTGAAATTCTCCGGATACGCTCCCCTCGATCGCGAAGACGGTCATCATATTGTCTTAAAGCTCGGAATTAGCTTATGTACCGCCGCCCCCGTTTGTCCACTGCGATTACCTGCGACATCAGATCTTCATGGTTTTTGCCCACGTTTAACCAGATCAAGACTGCGTTTGATAACCGCCATCAGCCAGAGGTTGCGACAGAGAAGACACAGCTAGTAGCGATCGAAGTGTTAATGCGACCGGCCTGAATCATCCGCATCATTAAAGCGAATAATGTCATCCTCACCTAAATATTCCCCGTTCTGAACTTCAATCATGACGAGAGGAATTACGCCCGGATTTTCCACCCGATGGGGTGTACAAGTAGGTACATAGGTGGATTGTTTTTGTACCAGAATTTCCTCTTTACCGTCACAAATTACTTTTGCTGTACCCGACACGACAATCCAATGTTCGCTTCGGTGATAATGCATTTGAGTACTGATATGATTACCAGGTGCTAACTCAATCCGATTAATTCGGTAATGGCTGCCCTGCTCTAGTTGCGTCACTGTTCCCCAGGGACGAACTCGCACCAGATCAGACTCATTCGCAGACGGTGAATGCACCAGTTCTTGGTTTTCTACCTGATCGCCCATCGTCTTAACATCCAAAACCCACCCCTATATTTTCTGCCAAAATGCTGGAAAAAGCCCGATTCTTCCGTCAGTTTGCGGCATTACTTAATGCGGGGTATTCCGTATCCCAAAGCTTGAGTATGGCAGGCAAGCGCTGTAGCGACAAGTTTCAACGCTACTTAAGTCAGGCAAGTGCGGAAATCGATACTGGTAAGGATTTAGGCACAGCATTACGAACAACTCCGCCTCAGTTTGATCTCTGGACATTGAGTTTATTACGATCGGCGGAAGCCAGTGGGGCCTTAATTGAGGTGTGTGAACGATTGGCAGTAGCGGTAGAAACTCAACATCAACGGAATAAACTCTATCGCTCAGTAGCCTTATCGACAGGCGCGATTTTGCTGTGTTCCCTGGCACTACTGTTATTCGTTGCATCTGGTGGGACTGGATTTTTAGTTAGCCCGATCTTTTGGTTGATTGGGTTAATTTTAACGATCGCACCGATCGTTGCCACTATGCTCGGCCATACCAGTAAAGTCAGTCAAACCTGGCATTCTGTGGCTACAGGAATTCCACCCCTTAAGGATCTGGAAGCCGCGCGATCGATGGTGATCCTCTCCGAATTAGAATTGCCGTTACGATGTGGGTTATCGATCTTACAAGGAGTTGATCTAGTTCGTCCCCGCATTCCCGACCCAGAACTGGCAAAAGCTTTATCAATGGCATCTCGACAAATCCGAGCGGGCAATCCGTTAAGTGATAGCTTACAAGACAAAATTCCTACCCATGCCCTGCAAATGCTACGCACCGGGGAAGTCGCTGGCAAGTTAGACGAGATGCTACGCAAAATTGGCGAATACTACCAGGATGACTTAGAAAGTCGCCTCAAAGGACTTCAGGGTATGCTGCGCCCGATCGGGGTAGTGGCGATGGGCGTTCTAGTCTTGTTTGCTGGAGGACAACTAATCACCTCATTGATCAGCACCTTCTCTAAATAAGGTTTTTAGTGTAGCTGAATCAAAAAAACTCCTGTAGGGGCTGGAAGCAGATAGTAATACTTTAGTACCATGAATATAGCTAATTTGAGAGGGCTTTCCGCCTCTTAAAGCCGATCCCACTACATCTAGCGTTGATTTTAAAAGTAAACCGCTAAATCTATGTAGTCAATTGAGTCACGATCGCATACTCTATAACTCAGTCTTTGCCGAGTCTGAGCCATTATGTCCTTTGTTGGTCTTCATATCCATAGTGATTACAGCCTCCTCGACGGTGCCAGCCAGCTACCGGAGATGATCGATCGCGCGATCGAACTGAATATGCCCGCGATCGCACTGACGGATCATGGCGTGATGTATGGCGCGATCGAACTGTTGAAGGTCTGTAAAAGCAAAGGCGGGGCGATTAAACCGATTATTGGCAACGAGATGTATGTGATCAACGGCGATATTACTAAGCAGGAACGCCGTCCTCGTTACCATCAGGTTGTGCTAGCCAAAGATACGCAAGGCTACAAAAATCTGGTCAAACTGACGACTCTGTCTAACCTCAAGGGCTACCAAGGGAAGGGAATTTTTGCCCGTCCGTGTATCAACAAAGACTTATTAGAGCAATACCACGAAGGGCTAATTGTCACCTCGGCGTGTCTGGGCGGTGAAGTGCCGCAAGCAATTCTGCAAGGTAAACCGGAAATTGCCCGGCGGGTGGCGCAATGGTACAAGGATTTATTTAAAGACGACTATTACCTGGAACTTCAGGATCACGGATCGCAGGAAGACCGGATCGTGAATGTGGAGTTGGTCAAAATTGCTCGGGAACTCGATATTGAAGTCATTTGTACCAACGATTCTCACTATATTTCCTGTTTTGATGTCGAGGCACACGATGCCTTGTTGTGCATCCAGACCGGAAAACTGATTAGTGAAGAAAAACGCTTGCGCTATAGCGGTACAGAATATCTCAAGTCCGCCGATGAGATGCGCTGCTTATTCCGCGATCATCTGACCGAGGATGTGATTGAGCAAGCGATCGCGAATACGATCAAAGTTGCCGACAAGATTTCCAGCTATGACATTTTGGGCGAACCCCGGATTCCCGATTATCCCGTTCCCGAGGGCTACACGGCGGACGCCTATATGGAAAAGGTAGCGCGGGAAGGGCTGGCCCAGCGGCGCAACTGCAAGTCTTTGGAGGAAGTCGAGCCGGAGTATCAGGAGCGACTGGAATATGAACTGAAAATGATGCAACAGATGGGATTCTCGACCTACTTTCTGGTGGTCTGGGATTACATCAAGTTTGCGCGGGATCAAGGGATTCCCGTCGGGCCGGGCCGGGGTTCTGCCGCCGGATCGCTGGTGGCCTATGCGATGGGGATTACCAACATTGATCCAGTGCATCATGGCCTCCTGTTCGAGCGCTTCCTCAATCCCGAACGAAAATCGATGCCGGATATTGATACCGACTTCTGCATCGATCGCCGTGATGAGGTGATCCAATATGTCACCGAGAAGTACGGTACAGAACGAGTGGCCCAGATCATTACCTATAACCGCATGACTTCCAAAGCGGTGTTAAAGGATGTGGCGCGGGTGCTGAATATTCCTTACGGCGAATCCGATCGCATGACCAAAATGATTCCGGTGGTGCGCGGCAAGCCCACGAAATTGAAGGTAATGATTTCGGATGACACTCCAACTCCCGAATTTAAGGACAAGTACCACAAAAACCTCACCGTTCCCGGCACCGATCCAGCTGTTACCTATCGCCGCTGGATTGATATGGCGATGCGGATTGAAGGCACGAACAAAAGTGTGGGGATTCATGCCGCTGGAGTAGTGATTTCGGCACAACCGTTGGATGAGATTGTGCCCCTGGAACGCAACCAGGATGGGGCTGTGTTCACTCAATATTACATGGAAGATATTGAGGCTCTAGGACTATTAAAAATGGACTTCTTGGGCCTGAAAAACCTGACCATGATTCAGAAAACCGTGGAGCTAGTTGAACAAGGTCGCGGGATTAAAATCGACCTCGATCGCCTTCCTTTAGACGACCCAGAATCCTACAAACTTTTGGCCCGCGGCGATCTAGAAGGTGTCTTCCAATTGGAATCATCGGGGATGCGGCAAATTGTCCGAGATCTGCGTCCCTCTGGCTTGGAAGATATTTCTTCAGTCCTTGCTCTCTACCGTCCAGGGCCGTTAGATGCGGGGCTAATTCCTAAGTTTATTAACCGCAAACATGGGCGCGAAAAAATTGATTATGCTCACGAAATTTTAGAGCCAATCCTGAAGGAAACCTACGGCATCATGGTCTACCAAGAACAGATCATGAAAATTGCTCAGGATATGGCAGGGTATTCCCTGGGCCAAGCCGATTTGCTGCGGCGAGCGATGGGGAAAAAGAAAAAGTCGGAGATGGAAAAACACCAGGAACTCTTTGTCAAAGGGTCAGAAAAAAATGGTGTGAAATCCAAAGTTGCGGCAGAACTATTTGAGCAAATGGTGTTATTTGCCGAATATTGCCTTACCTATGACACGCCAATTTTAACAGTGGAATATGGCACAGTGCCGATCGGCGAAATTGTGGATAAACGCCTCAATTGCACGGTCTATAGTATGACTCCACGTGGCTATATTTACACTCAACCGATTCGGCAATGGCACGATCGCGGTCAACAAGAAGTATTTGAATACATGTTAGAAGATGGCTCAATTATTCGCGCGACCAAAGACCATAAGTTCATGACTACTACAGGTCAAATGCTCGCGATCGATACCATTTTTGAACAAGGCTTAGATCTCAAACAAATCGAAGTTCTCGCCCCCGTCTATGGCTAACCTAACCAATCAGCCCAATAAACTGATTTGAGCGATCTCATGAGGGTATAGTTAGATACTAGTGTCTATAATCGTCCATTTGATGACCAAACCCAGCCTAAAATTTTTCTCGAATCTCAAGCTGTGATTATCATCTTCCAGATGATTGAGACAAAAGCGATCGATTTAATCAGTTCTTCAGTTCTGGAATATGAAAATAGCCGCAATCCATATCCCATCAAGCAAGCGGCTATGAATCGATATCTCCAGTTAGCGGTTGCAAGGCAGGAGGTGAATGAAGCGATTCGCCAAAGAGCCGTGAATCTGGAACATAATGGATTAAAGGCGATGGATGCATTACATGTTGCCTGTGCTGAAGCCATTGGTAGCAGCGCTTTCATTACCTGTGACAAACGTTTGATCAATCGGTGTTTAGGATTGGGGATAAAGGCAACAAATCCAGTCGATTTTATCTTGGAGATCACTAGCGATGATTCAAGTCAAGAGTGAGCAACAAATCTTGCAGGAAGGGTTACAAATTCTTCTATCCAATATGGAACCGTCGAAAGTCGCTCGATTTTGGGCAGCGTGCCATCTTGGTACAGGAGATTATCTCAAACTGAAGGATGAGCTTTTTGGTCAAGAGTCAGCCACAAGTTTATATACCAAAATTCTAGAGTTTCAGGAATTACAACGTAAACCATAAATAGGTAAGCGGGTAACTTAATTCTTAGCTTAGTAGAAGCAGCTTGTAGTGCTGGTGGAAAACTACAATCGCTTAAATTATTACTCAACCTCCAAAACAGGTTGCATCAACAGGTAAAACGGGATAACTAGATTAGGAAAACGCAACTAACTTGCGATAAATTAATCATACTGAGAGGATATTCCATGAATCCTTTAACTGTAACCTTTGATCTTCCTGCTGAAATCGCTAAGAAGTTGTTGACAGGAGAATATGAGCGAGTTGGTGGTGTTATTCGGAAGACGTTAGGGAAACAGGTCGTCGCGTGGTTACGTGACATCCCCCAAGCTGGGGGCATCGTTCCTCCTTCAGGTATTATGCCAGTTGATCCTCTTACTGGGGCCTTAAATATCTTGGCGACTTTAGTAAAGTCTGGGATTGA
>DATNPU010000142.1:0-5504 GCA_036703105.1 Microcoleaceae cyanobacterium | reverse complement strand
ATTGGCGTCAATAAGAACCTCTTTGGAGCCTTTGGCTCTCCCACCCTGAGTTGGCAACTCAACCAATCGCTACAAACGGCTCAAAAAGAACAGGGCGAACAGTTACTCAGACGAGCCAAGTCAGCCTTCGCTGGAACCAATTTGGATGTCCAAACCCGAATGCAGACGGGTGATCCAGCCCCCTTAATTTGCCAGGTGGCGCAGGAGCAAGGCGCAAACTTAATTATCCTGGGCAGTGATCCTACCCGACGATCGCTGCTTTCACCCTTACAAGCGCCCCTGCAAGCACTGCGCTCCGGCAGACGTCAAGCCGCCGACGGAGAACCGGTTAAGTCACGTCGAACCTTAAGAAATACTCGCCTGAGTGTGACCGAAGACTATGTGATCCACTATGCCCCTTGTCCTGTCCTCCTGTGTCGGACTCCAGATGCCGCTCAACCTCAAGTAGCGGCAGGATAAAGCTGGGAGACGAGGGAGATTAGGAACTCAGCTTGTTCTCCATTGCTGATTGTTCATTGATCCCGGTTCATTGTTCATTGCCCAGCATTGACGCCTTAGAATGGTTTCAAGTCTTTAACTTGAAGTTCCATTTCCTTTATTACGCATGACTCACGCAACCGACGTTGGCACATTGGTACGCTGGATGGCAGCGGATTTTAGTAACCAGGAACAGGCCTTTGAAAATCCTCCCTTTTTTGCCCATATCCGAGTTTGTATGCGACCTTTACCCGTCGAATTCTTATCTGGAGCGGGTCTCTTTTTAGAACAAGCTTATGATTATGCGTTAAATGACCCGTACCGCATTCGGGTCTTAAAACTATTTGCCAGAGATGGCCGAATTGAGCTAGAGAACTATAAGGTACATGAAGAGGAAAAGTTCTACGGTGCTTCTCGGAATCCCGAACGCCTAGCCGGTTTATGTATAGAGCAATTAGAACATATGCCGGGATGCAACATGCACGTTGAATGGACGGGGCAGAGTTTTAAAGGTCGGGTAGAACCGGGTAAGGGGTGCGTTGTTGTGCGAAAAGACCGGACGACCTATCTCGATAACGAATTTGATATCAATGCCGAACGAATGATCAGTTATGATCGCGGGCGTGATCCCGAAACGGATGAGTTGGTTTGGGGTGCGATCGCGGGACCGTTTCATTTTGTGCGCTGGGCGAGCTTTGCCGATGAAGTGAAGGTTTAAATTTATGTACGATTTGCTGCTGCGTCATTGTCGCTTGTTGCAAACTGACCAGACGATCGCAGAGGTAGATATTGCGGTTGAACAGGGAAAAATTTCGGCGATCGCGCCCCATCTCCCTGGGCATGCCAAAATCACCTTAGATATCCATAAGCACTTAGTTAGCCCTCCCTTTGTCGAATCCCATTTACATTTGGACTCTGCCCTCACGGCTGGGGAACCCCGCTGGAACCAAAGCGGCACCCTGTTTGAAGGCATTGAGATTTGGCGGGAACGCAAACAAAGTTTGTCGCTGGAAGATGTGAAGCAACGCGCGATCGCGACTTTGAAGCAGCAGGCTACTCAGGGGGTTCTGTTTGTCCGTAGCCATGTGGATGTCAGTGAAGCGAGTTTGACCGCCCTTCAAGCCCTGCTAGAAATCCGGGAAGCCGTCAAAAGCTGGATGACCCTCCAAATCGTGGCCTTTCCGCAGGATGGCTTTTATGGCAATCCCCAGACTGCCATCTTAGTGGAGAAGGCGCTTGATCTGGGGGCAGACGTCGTTGGCGGTATTCCCCATTATGAACTGACGCGTGAGGATGGCGTGAACTCCGTCCATCAAATTTTTGCCTTAGCAGAAAAGTACGATCGGCTCATTGACATTCATTGTGACGAGATCGACGACGACCAATCCCGCTTCTTAGAAGTTGTTGCCGCCTGTGCGATTCGAAGCGGTTTAGGCTCACGCGTTTCTGCCAGCCACACAACCGCCTTTGGGTCTTACAACAATGCCTATGCAACGAAACTGATGGGCTTTTTGCAGCGGACTCAAATCAATTTCATAGCCAATCCGCTGATCAACATTACGTTGCAAGGCCGGACCGATACTTACCCGAAGCGGCGAGGGATTACCCGCGTTAAGGAACTCTGGCAGCAAGGCCTGAACGTCAGCTTTGGGCATGATTGTGTTCAGGATCCCTGGTATTCCTTTGGTCGAGGTAACATGCTGGATGTGGCATTTATGGGCTTACATGTGTGCCAAATGACCGGGCTGGGTGAGATTAATGCTTGTTACGACATGATCACCCGGAATGGGGCCAAAACGTTGAATGTGGAAGCCCAGTATGGGCTGGATATTGGCAAGCCGGCGAATCTGATTGTGCTGGATGCCGAAGACCGATATGACGCCATTTGTCGGCGTTCCACAGTCTGTTATGTGATTGCTCAAGGCAAGCTGTTGGCCCGTACTGAAGCTCCACGGCCCCACTGGTATGGCACCGCTGTCTGCTAGTGCAGTTCTTAATTTCCGAAGCGTAGAATAGTTTGGCAAATTGGGTATTTTGAATGGATGTTGACGATTCAAAATCCCCTATGGCTATCCCAAAGCTACGATCGTTCGACCGCAAATTTCGCCCACCCTACCAGATCCGGAAACCATTTCAGACCTTATTCGTCCTGGGCCTACTGGTTGTCATTACTTTGAATGCCTGTGGCCAATCGCAATCGCTCCAGCCGCTCAAAATTGGAATCACTACTTGGCCAGGATTCGATATCGTTTTGTATGCTCAGGAAGCAGGCATCTTTAAGCAACGTGGCTTAGATGTTGAGCTAGTTCGATTTGAAAATCAGCAGGATTCTGCTAGAGCTGTGCTACGGGGTGCTTTGGATGCGTCCTTTTCTTCCCTGTGGGATGTTATGCAGGTCGATCCCGGGAATGACAAACCCGAAGTACTCCTCGTCACCAATATTTCTCATGGCTCTGACGGTATTGTTGCCCGATCGGGAATTCAATCAGTCAAAGATTTACCGGGTAAACGGGTCGGGGCCAAGCTAGGGACAGTCAATCATTTAATTTTGCTGGAAGCTTTAAAGTTACATCAGATCAAACCAGAGGCCGTCACGATCGAGGATGTATCGAATGAAACTGCGGTAGACCTACTACGGAACGGTAAGCTGGATGCAGCCGTAGTTTGGCAACCCCTACTCGGCGAAACGGCAGCAGCAATCAAAGGCAAAATTATCTTCACGACGAAGGAAGTCGATAGCTTGGTGATTGACACCCTGATGTCACGGTCTAGTATCACCAGTACTAAATCAGCGGAATTAATTCAATTGATTCAAAGCTGGTTTGATGTGATGCAGGCAGTCGAGACCAAACCCACAGAAGTGTATGACCAGGTTGGCAAGGCAGTAGGACAAACAGGGGTATCGTTCGGGCAAGATTATGCAGGGTTAAAGAAAGGAGACATCCCCATGCAGCAACGGATGTTTCAGTCTAAAAGCCGTTTGAGAGAAGCGATCGCCCAAATGGCTCAATTGCTGAAAGCCGATCCGCGCTCGGGACGAGTCCCACGTGAAGATGTGGAAATTAACGCTGAATTAGTGACAAGCGCGATTTCAACCTGGAAATCTTAAGCACAAATGTCTTTACTCCATTGGCTAAACAAGCAAAGTCTGTCCAAGCAGTTCTTGTTAGGGTTAGGTATATCTCTGGCAACGGTAGGACTTAGTACCCTGGGAGTTAACTATTATTTGATCCGTACTGGTATGGAAAACCAGATGCGGGAGCGGGCCCAATCCATTACTCGTTCTCTGGAATTTTCGACCGAAGGATTACTAGAACTAGAGAATAAAAGCCTATTACGGCGAGTGATCCAAAACTATGCCACGCTACCCGCCGTGATGGAAATTGCGATCGTGGGTTCCGACGGCATCACGGTGGCACACAGTTCAGAACAGTTCCGTCAGCGTCCCTACAAGCTAATACGGCCGGAACTGAGCCAGATTCTCGAACAGACCGCCCAAACCGGTAGGGAAATTAGCCGTGAGATGACCATTAATGGCAAACCTACCCTGGTCAACGTCATGCCATTTAGTAGTGTGCTATTTGGCCAATCTGGCAAACGGGGTTCCGCGATCGCCATTCTCGATCTCAACCAGATGCAACAGGAGACTGGCAAAACGCTACTCACCTCCTCATTGACCCTATCCGCTGGCATCGTAATTATTTTGTTGTTGATGACTGCCCTGATTCAACGCAATCTTTTGAGTCCGTTAAAAGCCGTGAATGAAGCGGTCGCTCGTAGTAAGCAGGCCGGGGCATTTTACATGCCAACGGGTCTGCCAGCCAACGAAATTCGGTTTCTCGCCAGCACCTTTGATGATGTTTTTCAGCAATTAGAAGCCTACGAGCAACTCCAGGCAGAAATTACGCAGCGGCGGCAGGTAGAAGCAACTCTCCGCACCAGTGAAGCCCGAGAACGCTTGAAGTCACAGCAATTAGAGCAGGCTCTCCAAGAACTGAAACAGGCTCAAACTCACCTGATTCAAAGTGAGAAAATGTCCAGTTTAGGACAATTGGTAGCTGGAGTTGCCCACGAAATTAACAATCCCGTCAACTTTATTCACGGCAATCTTCTCCATGCGGATCAATACATGCAGGACTTGCTGGAATTAATCCATTTATATCAAGCGGCTTATCCCGCTCCAGTTCCATCCATTACCACTAAAGCTAATGAGATCGATTTAGAGTTTCTCCAGACAGATTTGCCCAAACTATTAAGCTCGATGAAAGTAGGGGCAGAGCGAATTCGCGAAATTGTCAAATCGTTGCGAGCCTTCTCCCGCTTAGATGAGGCAGAAGTCAAACGGGTCGATATTCACGAAGGCATTGACAGCACTTTGATGATTTTGCAAAACCGGATGAAGCCAAAAGTTGTGCGGCTTCAGGGTAAGGAGTATCACTATCCAGAAATTCAGGTGATCAAGGACTATGGCTTCCTACCGCCGATCGAATGTTACGCCGGACAACTGAATCAGGTGTTTATGAATATTCTCACGAATGCGATCGATGCCTTAGAAGAAGAAATGGCACGGCAATTAGTCAAAACTCCAGCCAGTCAACTGGTGCCACACCGCCATGAGAAACGGCTTCCCACTCCCACCATCCAGATTCGCACCATGATGGTCAGAGACGATCTAGCCGCGATTCATATCACGGACAATGGTCCTGGAATGCCAGAAGTCGTCCAAAAACGCTTGTTTGATCCGTTTTTCACCACAAAACCCGTTGGTAAAGGCACTGGTATGGGAATGTCGATTAGCCATCAGGTGATTACCGAACGCCATAAGGGCAGCTTACGCTGTATCTCAGCCCCCGGACAGGGAGCCGAATTTATCATCGAAATTCCGGTACGCGCGATCGAGACAACTTAAAAATCCCAGCATCCCGGTTTATTGGGTTTCAACTGACCTGGAACCGCCTGTTCCACGGCCTGGACTAAGTTAGACGCAACACGGGCGGCATAAGGCCGAATAAAAGACCAAAAAATGG
>DATNPU010000130.1:0-4802 GCA_036703105.1 Microcoleaceae cyanobacterium | reverse complement strand
CGCTCCAATTTTGCAACAAGGGGGTTCAGCTCTGGTGCTGGTGCCGGAAATTGGCTTAACTCCACAACTCACCGATCGCTTTCGAGCCAGGTTTGGTAACCAGGTTTGTGTTTATCACAGTGCCTTATCAGAAGGAGAACGTTATGATACCTGGCGGCAAATGTTCAATGGTCAAGCCCAAGTCGTCATTGGAACGCGATCGGCGATCTTTGCTCCGGTATCTCGTTTAGGCTTAATCATTCTGGATGAAGAACATGACTCCAGCTTCAAACAAGATCAACCGCCGCCCTGTTACCATGCCCGCACGATCGCGCAATGGCGGGCGGAATTGGCACAATGCCCACTGATTTTAGGTTCTGCTACGCCGTCGTCAGAAAGTTGGGTGATGGTGAGGGGAAGTGAGGGAAATGAGGGAGATAACCAGACTTCTTCCCCATCCTCCTTACCTTCCCCATCTTCCCTTTATCTCTCTCTCCCCATTCGAGTCCACGCCCGCCCTTTACCGGCTGTGGAAATTGTGGATATGCGGCAGGAGTTACATCAGGGGAATAGATCGATCTTCAGTCGATCGCTGCAATTTGCGTTACAAACGTTGAAGGAACAAGGGCAGCAGGGAATTCTGTTCATTCATCGGCGGGGGCACAGTACCTTTGTTTCCTGTCGTAGTTGTGGTTATGTCGTGGCTTGTCCGAACTGTGATGTTTCGCTGGCCTATCACCATACGCATAGTGATGCCCAACCCTTTTTACGGTGTCATTACTGCAACTATGTGCGATCGCATCCTAAAGCCTGCCCTAGTTGCGATTCGCTCTATCTGAAACACTTTGGCAGTGGGACGCAGCGAGTCATTCAGGATTTAGCTCAACATTTTCCCGATTTGCGGACGATTCGGTTTGATAGTGATACAACTCGCGCCAAAGGATCGCATCGGGCCTTATTGACTCGGTTTGCCCAGGGAGAAGCGGAATTGTTGGTGGGCACTCAGATGCTCACTAAAGGGATTGACTTACCTCAAGTGGGATTGGTGGGGATTCTCGCCGCCGATGGCCTGCTGCATATGTCTGACTATCGGGCGAGTGAACGGACCTTTCAAACGTTGACTCAGGTCGCGGGACGCTGTGGCCGGGGTGAGACTCCGGGACGAGTGATTTTGCAAACCTACTCACCAGAACATCCAGTGATTCAATCTGTGCGGCACCATGATTATCCAGCGTTTATACTGCCAGAATTGGAGCAGCGCCGCAGTTTGAACTATCCACCCTATGGACGACTGATCTTATTGCGGTTTAGCAGTGAGAATCCGATCGCAGTGCAAAAAGCGGCAGAACGGGTCGCGCAAGCCTTAGCCACAACGCCAATGCCAGATGTGCAACTATTAGGCCCAGCACCCGCCACAATTTTGCGGGTGGCCCGGCGGTATCGCTGGCAGATTTTACTTAAGTTCCCTATGGATGCAGAGGTGAAGTTACCGGATATGCCGGCACTTCGTGCCCTCTGCGCTCAGGGAGTCAGTTTTTTGGTGGATATTGATCCGCTTAATGTAGGCTGAACTAAACCTCTAGGTTGACCGAGGAATTCTTACCCTGGGTTTTGGTTGTCGTCTACCATTGCTAGCATTCCTTGGATGGTGCCAGAAATACTGCGAGGATCCATAAACATTACCTTACTGCTATCACTCTTGCCGATCGTGCCCCCCATGTCCAAATAGCCCAGCGCCAGTAAGATCCGTCCAGCTTCGGCTGCTTTCGGGTCACTTTTCAGCACATTGGCCACAATTTGAATCGCTTCGGCGGTTGCCTGAGCTTTTAACACTTGGCTCTGTCGCTCAGCCTGGGCCCTTAAAATGGTGGCTTTTTGTTCCGCTTCAGCTCGCAGAACTACAGCCTTTTGGCTCGATTCGGCATCTAACACTTGAGCTTCAGCCTTGCCTCGGGCCGAGTTAATGGCGGCCTCGCGTTCACCTTCGGAAGTGAGAATGGCAGCCCGTTTGCGGCGCTCGGCTGACATCTGCAATTCCATCGATTCCTGTACGGCTTGAGAGGGAATGATGTCTCTCAGTTCCACCCGCGTGACTTTTACGCCCCAAGGGTCGGTGGAAATATCCAGTTCTCGCAACAAAATTTCATTGATATGGGAACGAGCTGTGAAGGTTTCGTCCAATTCCAACTTGCCCATTTCAGCGCGTACCTGCGTCAGTACCAGATTGACCATCGCCTGTCTTAGATCTTGGACTTTGTAGTAAGCCTTTTCTAAATTGACGATCCGCCAATAAACGACTGCATCTACCGTAATCGAGACGTTGTCACGGGTAATACTGGGCTGGGGAGGAATATCGAGGACCTGTTCGCGGGTGGTGCCCCGGTAAGCAATGCGCTCTAAGACGGGAAGGACGATCTTAGGTCCGGGGGCCAGTTTGCGATCGTACACTCCCAATCGCTACAACGAGCTAACCAGGAATTGCCTTCATACAGCACCCGTCCTGTTTTACCTGCGGCAATTTCCGTTAAAGTTTCCGCTTCTGTCGCATCAAGTTTGAAGGCAGCCCGTTGCCGCACTAAGCGGCGGGAGGCAACGACCAGGAGCAAAGACACCACCATCCACAGCAATACTTGTAAATTGAAGGGAATGAAACTGGCAACGGCGGCCACAATTAGCGCGCTAATGCCTAACATGAAGGCAACAAACGCTGTAGGAAACACCAGTTCAGCTAAACATAGTCCTGCTCCGGCAAGTAACCAAATTAACGTAGGACTGAGTGGCATAGGGTTGCGATCGTCAAAAATGAGTAGAGAGTGGCGGCAGCAATAGCACTAAATTCACCCTGGTAAAGTGCTATTTCGGTCAGAACAGCAATAGTCTGACGATGAGATGAGGACACTCGATCGGACGTCCTCTCGAACTCACCAATTTTTGAGGACTGCTATAGAATGAGTCGAGTTTTACATCTGACCTTAGTGTAGTCTTGTCACTTCAGAACCGATTTGAACTGACAACCAACTTAATCATTGCTCCCTGTTAACCTGCTGCATCGCCGTATGAGTGCTTCTCAGCCCCAGATCTATTGTCCCAACTTGAATTGTTCTGCCCCTCTGAACGATTTTGGGTGTTCTATTTGCGCGAATTGTCAGACTCCGCTAATTCATCGCTATCTGTGGGCCGTGGCAGTACCACCAGCAACTCAGCCTGCGGTGGGAACCTTGGTGGCTGGCAGATATTATGTCCAATCAGCCCAAACTTGGCTGGATACTCAACCGGGACTATTACCAGATTTTCCCACCGCCGAGTTGCCAGATGAATTATTACCGTATTTGTATCTCTATCCTTATCGTTTACATGTGCCAGAAGTGTATGGCATTTGTCCCACTGGGGAAGCAGAACTGTTTAGTGGTGTTTTCTTTTTAGAGAATGCTGCCTTCGATCGTGAGGGGAATTTATATCCCTCGATCGGGCAGGCATGGTCACAGGCGACGGCGGTGCGGCAGGTCTATTGGCTCTGGCAAATTCTGCAACTCTGGATGCCGTTATTAGAACAAGGGGTGGCTTCCAGCCTATTAGCTACCGAAAATATGCGGGTAGAGGGTTGGCGAGTGCGGTTATGCCAACTGTTTCAGGATCACGAGATTTTGCAGCCGGAGGCCAGTGCTGAGTCATCGGAGATTGCGGCGTTGACCCTAGCTGATTTAGCCAATCTCTGGTTGACCTGGTTGGAGCGGGCAAAACCCACGATCGCCCAACGCTTACAGGAAATTTGCCTGCAAATGCAAACTGAGGGTGTAGACATCCGAGAAATCAGCGCCAAACTGAATCGATTATTGTTGGAGCAAGCGGCTCAACTTCCCTTGCGGCTCCAGATCCTTGGCGTTACCGATACAGGCCCACAACATCAACATAATGAAGATACCTGTTATCCCTTGGCCTCCGATAAACCTGCCACCAGTGAACCGCCTCCTACTGCCGATGAAACGATCGCCGATTTGACTCCAGAACCTCCCGCGATCGTGCCGGGATTAGCGATCGTCTGTGATGGTATTGGTGGGCATGAAGGGGGTGAGGTGGCCAGCCAGTTAGCCGTGCAATCGCTGAAGGTGCAGATTCAAGCGCTATTGAATGAAATGGCGACCCAGACTGAACTCGTGACTCCGGATGTGATTGCCGAACAACTAGAAGCGATCGTCCGGATTGTGAATAACCTGATTGCGGCGCAGAATGATGCCCAAGGCCGAGAATCTCGTCGCCGGATGGGGACAACATTGGTGATGGCCTTGCAATTGCCGCAGAAAGTTACCTTACCTAAAGGGCGAACCTCTCCCAATAGCCACGAACTTTATTTAGTCCAAGTCGGGGATAGTCGGGCGTACTGGTTAACTCAACGGCATTGTCGCCTGTTAACGGTCGATGATGATGTAGCGGCTCGCGAAGTCCGGACGGGCCGAATGCTCTACCGGGAAGGGCTTCAGCGTCCGGATGCTGGGGCGTTAACTCAGGCGTTAGGAACCCGCGATAGTGAATTTCTCCATCCCACGGTTCAGCGCTTTGTAATTGAAGAAGATGGCATTTTGCTGCTCTGCTCTGATGGTTTAAGCGATAACGGTTGGGTTGAAGCGGCTTGGGCTGAGGTGACAGAGCCAGTATTGAAAGGCAAAAAATCTCTGGAGGCCGCCGCCCAGGACTGGATTGAACTGGCGAACCGGAATAATGGCCATGATAATGTCTCGGTGGTGTTGTGCCACTGCCATGTATCCACACCGTTACCCGAAATCTCGTTGATTGATGCACCGAAACTTGAGCCACAACCAGAAGCG